>NZ_JAAYFP010000153.1:0-5538 GCF_012728195.1 Candidatus Sordicultor fermentans | reverse complement strand
CGTTTACTGTTAGGGGGCTATTCCTCAGTCTCTGAATCAAGACGAAGTTTCTATTGACTGTTATGCCTGGCTCTTCTGTATTATGATATCTATAGAAACACCCTGGTTCACACTGTTTCCCGGGGAAGCAGTCACAATGTGTTTTTACGCCTGCTTATTAATTTTTGCCAGTCAATTAAAATAAAAAGAGACCTGTCTGGTTCTCACTAACAGGGAAACCGGATAAAAAGGAGTGAAGAGATATTGGAAAATAGAAATTTTCGCAGGGAAAGAGATTCCCTGGGTGAAGAGTTAATACCTCAAAATGCATACTGGGGAATCCATTCCCTGAGAGCCCGGGATAATTTTCCTATCTCTCAAAAAGTTCCTTCTTCGTTGATAAAAGCCTATTTTGCAGTAAAATGGGCCTGTGCCAGAGCGAATACCGAAATCGGGCTTCTGGAGGAGAACACAGGTAACGCAATACTTAAAGCTTGCGAAGAAGGGATGCAGGGTAAATTCGATGAAGAAATCATCGTTCCTATCCTTCAAGGTGGTGCCGGAACTTCGCTGAACATGAATATAAACGAAGTGATTGCTAACCGGGCTCTGGAAATCCTGGGTCACCAGAGAGGAAGCTACCAGATTGTCAACCCTTTCGATAGTGTCAACCTGAGCCAGTCAACAAATGATACTTTCGTAACTGCAGTAAAAGTGGCAGTGCTGTGGCAGCTCGATGAATTAGAAAAGGAAATAATCTTTATCCAGGAAGAGCTCCAGCAAAAAGAAAGAGAGTTTGCCTCTATAGCCAAGGTGGGACGAACCCAGCTTCAGGATGCCGTTCCCATAACTCTGGGAATGGAATTTGGAGCTTTTGCCGAAGCCATCTCCCGAGACCGCCGGAGACTCGAAAAAGGCAAAGAACTAATGAAAGAAATTAACTTAGGTGGTACTGCTGTAGGAACCGGATTAAATGCCCACCCTGAATACAGGGCAAGAGTCGTTCCCTATCTCAACGAGATTACTGGATTATCTCTCACGAGAGCAACAAATGCTTTTGAAAACACTCAGAATTTAGATGTTTTTTCTGAATTATCAGGTCTTTTACGTTCTCTGGCCGTGAACTTGCGCAAAATAGCCAATGACTTGCGCCTGCTTTCTATGGGACCACGAGCTGGCATTGGAGAAATTACCCTACCTCCTCTCCAGGAGGGCTCTTCAATTATGCCTGGTAAAATCAATCCTGTTATGTGTGAATATGTAGAAGGAATCGCCATAGATATATTGGGCAGAGACCAGGCTATTGCTTTTTACTGTTCCAGCGGACAGCTGGAGCTAAACCATCTTGCTCCTTTCATTGCTCACCATATTCTGACTATGATAGAAGAGCTTAAAGAAAGCATACACGTATTTGCGGAAAAATGCATACGGGGAATAAAGGCCAACCAAGACCGTTGCAATGAGTTATTAGAGAAAAGCTTCGCTATGGCAACCTGCATAGTCCCTCACCTGGGACACGAGCGAACTTCAGAACTGGTTCGGGAATGTCTTAAAGAAGGTAAGATTTTCAAGGATTTTCTAATTGAGCGCCAGATATTTTCTGAAAAAGAACTGGAAAGCATAATTGAATCTTCTCGGAGTTTCCAGACCCTGGAATATCCGGAGTTAGAATAAAAGGAGTAAAAAGGCTATGACAGCACAAACTACACCCCGCGGTTTACGGCCTCATATCGGGCTATTCGGCAGGAGAAATGTTGGCAAATCTTCCCTTATTAATGCTCTAACTCAACAAGAAGTGGCCATTGTATCAGAAAGTCCTGGTACTACCACCGACCCGGTATTCAAGGCCATTGAATTACTTCCCTTCGGACCGGTAACCCTCATCGATACCGCAGGACTGGATGACGAGGGGTTTTTAGGAGAACTCCGCAAAAAGAAAACCATGGAGATACTCAGGCGCTGTGATTTGGCCCTCGTAATATGGGATTATAACTCAGATTTTACCTTTGAAAAGGAGCTTATTGACCTTTTGCGTAGCAATGGCACGACCATAATAGGGGTAGAGAACAAAATTGATTGTCCTTCTCCAGGCAAAGCTTTTATAGATAAAAATATACCAGTCTTTAGAGTGAGTGCCAAAACCGGCGAAGGTATTGCCGAGTTAAAGCAAGAATTGATATCTATATTACAGAGCTCTTATGAGGAGAAGCCTCTCATTAAAGACCTGGTGTCTCCCGGAGACATGGTGGTGCTGGTAGTGCCTATAGACCTCGGGGCTCCCAAGGGGCGGCTTATTCTCCCCCAGGTGCAGACCATAAGAGACCTGCTCGATGCCGAAGCTACAGCTGTAGTTACCAAAGAAAGGGAATTAGCAGAAACTCTGAAGAAGTTAGGCAGCCCTCCCCGTATGGTGGTTACTGACTCTCAGGTGTTTCATAAAGTTGCCGAAGTAGTACCTCAGGAAGTGCCACTGACCAGTTTTTCAATTCTTTTTGCCCGCTACAAGGGAGACCTTTTAACTCTCGTAGAAGGAGCCAAAACTATCGAAACTTTGAAGCCTGGAGACCGGGTTTTAATATCAGAAGCATGCACACATCACCCTGTGCCTGACGATATTGGAAGGGTAAAAATACCTCACTGGCTACGCCAGCGATTGGGATTTGAAATAAAAACCGAAATCAATGTTGGAGCAAGCTTTCCGGATAATCTTTCACAATACCGATTAATAATTCATTGTGGCGCCTGCATGCTGAACCCCAAAGAAATGTATTATCGTATCTTAACTGCCAAAAGAGAAGGTGTACCCATCACCAACTATGGGATAGCCATTGCTTACCTGCAGGGGCTCTTTCCCAGAGTGCTTGAAGTTTTTCCAGAAATGAGAGTAAAGCCTCAAGGTACAGAGCCTTCCACCATTGCCTTCCACCGGGTAGCAGGGGAATAGCCTCTATAGAGTGTTTTCCAAAATGGAAGTTAGCGGTTAGGTCTTTTCTCTTCATCAGCCAATTGGAGATTGAAAATTGCGTTATCTGAAAGTCCGGGCTTTTTCTCTCTTGACGAGGTAAGTTTATCGGTTTAGGTATTTTTCCCGACATCCCAGTTATAGAGCCCTTTGTAGCTGTCAGGAATAGCGATAAAAGCACAAAACCCATTGCGACATTTCCCTTTTTCATGCTTTGCTCCTCTCTTCTCTGCCCCGGCATTCTTTCCGGGTAACCCGCTCAACCGTAGCTTCACACATTCCTTCCTGACTTTCGTTACTCCTGAAGTCTTCAATCGAGAATCCACATCATCCGTCATGCCTGAAATTTGTTATCGGGCATCCAAATCTTTCCAATACTGTGGACTCCGGCTTGAAGATTGCCGGGGTGACGGACTTGGGGTGATAGGAGCATTCAGCAGTGACACCCCCTCCGTCATTCCCGAAATCTTTTATCGGGAATCCACATCTTTTCAATACTTATGGACCCCTGATAGGGGCATTCAGGGGTGACATCCCTTTTTCGTCATTCCCGAGATTTTTTATCGGGAATCCATGTTTTTAAATAATTTAGACCCCGGCTTAAAGATTGCCGGGGTGACGGACTTGGGGATGATAGAAACGTTCAGGGGTGACGAGGAGGTGTCATTGCGAGTTCGTGGTTTCGCTTACGTGGCAATCCCGAGCTTTTTACTCTATCTAATTTGCTTTTTAGTTTTTTGAGGCTCAGAAAAGCGAGATCGCCACCTCAATCGCTCCTCGCGATGACAGAAAAGGGAGGGTTTCCTCTCCTCTGATTTGGATTCCTAATAAATACATAAGCTTATTTTTAAATAAAAGTAGCCAGTTACAACAATTTTACAGAACACTACGATTTAATGACCTGTTACTATCTGTTGAGCTATGTGGAGCTATCTCCGAAGCCTTGCCAGAGAAACTACGATATTTCTGCAGATAAAGAAAGAGAGGAAAATCAGATACAAGCTTATTCCTGACTTCCCTCTCTTTCTCGCTCACACAGAGATTTGTTGCATTGCCCAGTCCAGAGCTTCCTGGAGTAAACTCTCCGGAGGAGTGGGAATAAACCCTTCTTTCATCATCATCTGCACCAGTTCCCGGGCATATTTTATGTCTTTCTCTGCCCGGGAGAATGCTTCTTCTTGCGATATTTCTACCCGGGCCAGGTTTTCCCTGATGGCTTCTTGTGCTACATCTTTTGCCTCATGAGGGAAAACTCCTACCTCATCCATAGTGGGAAGAATATTATCGGGGTGTATGCCTCTTTTTTCAGCATAGTCAGCTAAAGAATAAGAGGCAGCAATAGCCATTCCATCGGATATCTTTTTAGCTCTGACAAGCAATGCTCCTTTTAAAATTCCGGGAAAGCCCAGGGAATTATTCACCTGATTGGGAAAATCACCTCGACCGGTAGCCACAATAAAAGCTCCGGCTTCCCGAGCAGCATGAGGATAAATCTCTGGAACTGGATTAGCACAAGCAAAAACGATAGATTTATCTGCCATGAGTTTTATCCAATCTTGTTTTACTACGTCCGGCCCGGGAGTGGATAGCGCTATCAAAACATCAGCTCCTCTCATCGCCTCTTCTATATCGCGAACCCGCTGCGGGTTGGTCTTAAGACATAATTCCCACTTCCTATAGTGGCGAGGGTCAGACTCTATATCTTTTCTATCACGATGCAGAGCACCTCGAGAATCAAATACAATCATATTCTGGAGATTACCTCCTGCAAGCTCTATAAAACGAGCTATGGTGGTATTAGAAGCACCCGCTCCTAAAAGTACTATTTTTACGTCTCCTATTTTCTTGTCCGCTAATTTCAAAGCGTTAATTAAACCAGCGAGAGTAACGCAAGCTGTACCTTGAGCATCATCGTGCCAGACCGGGATATTGCATTCTTCCCGTAAAGTGTCCAATACCTGGTAGCAATTAGGCTGGGATATGTCTTCCAGATTAACTGCTCCAAAGCTGGGCTCTACCATTTTCACAAAATCAATGATTTTTTCTGGTCGGTGGTTTCCTCTTTCATCTCTACTATCAATACACAGAGCGGTAGCATCAACTCCCCCCAGATACTTCATGAGGAAAGCCTTCCCTTCCATAACTCCCAAACCCCCCGGAGGGGTACAATCTCCGTCTCCCAGAACTCGAGAAGAGTCGCTTACCACCGCTACCAGATTTCCCCGGTTAGAGAGCTCAAAAGATTCATCATTGTTATCCCTGATGGTGGTAGAAATCCTGGAAACCCCCGGGGTATACCAGACGTTAAACCAGTTAAAACCAAAAACCCCCGCTTTGGGCACAGTTTGCATCTTGCCTCCATAAAACCGATGGGCTTGCTCGGCTAACCTCATAAAAAAGAGAGTTTTAACCTGTGCTGATTGTTCAGGAGCAAGAGAAGAAAGAATTTCATCTAAATTATCCAGAGTCCAGTTTATTTTGGGCATATAATTTCCTCCTTAATTATTTAAATATCATTTTTAGATATTCTGGTTGTATCAAATTCATCACTGAATAATCAAAATTATATAGTAACCACAAAATCATTATAACGTGTT
>NZ_JAAYFP010000152.1:0-4908 GCF_012728195.1 Candidatus Sordicultor fermentans | reverse complement strand
ATTATCCAGAGTCCAGTTTATTTTGGGCATATAATTTCCTCCTTAATTATTTAAATATCATTTTTAGATATTCTGGTTGTATCAAATTCATCACTGAATAATCAAAATTATATAGTAACCACAAAATCATTATAACGTGTTTCACCCTTATGAGGAAAATCATTTCTAACTTAACAAAATATACTGGGGTATTTTTCCCGGTGTAATTTCAATCCTGGTGAGATTAGATTTTCGCTTGAGTGTAAAAGAAAGATTGCACCATCCTTCACTCTGCAAGACTCTCTCAAAGGGTCATACGATCCTCGCTTGATAGCCTGACGGCGTAAAAAAGCAAACAACGACGCTGGGAGAAAAATCCAGCGTACGGTTAGCAATCCCGAGTTTTTAACCCGATGTAGGCAAAATGGATTTTGTGCCTCCATTTAAAATTTTCTATCCGGCCTCCATCTTTCTAACAGTTAGAGAAATCATAGCAGGCTACAAAAATTATTGAATTCTTCCTTTTCTTACAGAATCTGACCTTCTCTCGCTTATTAAGGCTTTGTTTTTGAAATGGGGGCTTTTTTATTATCTCTTTATGTGGTATAAATTAGGAAACTGGGTAGACAACAAAATAACTTAAAAGGAGGAATGGTTATGAAAAAGTATCGTCGTTTAGTATCAATTTTGTCTTTGGTTCTTGTTTTTCTCACTGTGGTGGGAACTCAGGTGGTTTTTGCTCAGGAGGGTAAAAAATTAGTTTTTGGTAACATTGCTTTCAGCCGTAAAGATGTGTGGAACAACTACTCTATTTTGGCTTTCGAATATGCTGCCAGGCAAAAAGGAGTAGAAACTATTGTTTTAGACCCGGAAGGAAACCTAGAAAAAGCAGTAGCAGCTATGGAAGACTTAATAGCCAAAAAAGTAGACGGCGTTTCAGTATACACCATAACCCCAGAATTAGACGTCACCTTATACGAAATGGCTAAAGAAGCGGGAATCCCCATTACTTTTGAGAACTCTCTTCCTGCTGATACCTCCCTGGATTATATTTCTTGTGTTGCCTGCCAGTACGAGGACATTGGATACGCTGCTGGAAAGTTTATCAGTGAGAACTATCCGGGTAGCAAATTATTTTATGTGATGGGAGCCCCGGGGATGGGCATTACCGAACTTTATGAACAGGGCCTGCACCAGGCACTGGAAGAATTTGGAACGGTAGAGCTGGTGGGAACTCAGCCCACTGACTGGGGAGCCGAACAAGCTATGAATGTAACCCAAAACGCTATCCAGTCCGGCTTAGAATTTGATGTTATTTTCGCTAACAATGAACAAATGGCTACTGGAGTTATAAATGCTTTGAAAGACGCAGGATTATTTGGCAAAGTAAAAATAGTTGCTACCGGCGGAGGACCCCACGGTTTGGAAATGATTGCCAATGGGGAACTGGATGCCACAATGAGCGCTCCAGTATCTTTGCAAGGGCTAATTACTTTTAAAAACCTTTATGAATATGTAGCTAAAGGCAAAAAACCGGAGAAGTTTATTCCTTTGCCTATCATCCCTATCACCAAAGAAAATCTTTCCGAAGCTATTTCCTGGGAAATTAGTGATGAAAACTATGAAAGAGCCGTGGAGTATATTGGCGGCATAGATGACTGAGAAGCTTTAGGCTTTAGTGAAAAAAGGCTTCCCTCGAGGGAAGCCTTTTTTCACTTTGGTACACTCAAGAGCATTTCCTTGAAGGAGTAACCACTATAGTGAGTTGGTATACAAGTAAGGATAGCAAAGACCCAGGAGGAAAAAATCTCTCTACAGAAAGAAAAGGACACAGGAACAACCAATGGATCCTATAATTCAAGCCCAAAACATTGTAAAAACTTTTCCTGGAGTTATGGCTCTAGCTGGTATTTCTTTTGATCTTTATCCTGGAGAGATTCACTGTATCGTCGGAGAAAATGGAGCGGGGAAATCTACCTTCATAAAAATTTTATCCGGGTTTCTCAGGCCCGATCAGGGAGAAATCCAGATTCGGGATAAAAAGTACCGATTTCTCACCCCCCACACTGCTCAATCTTTAGGAATTCAAGTCGTATATCAGGAAAACATCCTGGTTCCTCAAATGAGTGTGGCAGAAAATGTCTTCGTGGGGCGAGAGCTTTCTTCCCCCTGGGGAATGGTAAATCACCGCAAAACGATAGAAGAAGCCCAAAAAATCATAGACTCGTTAGAAATCGACCTTTCTGCTCAAGAAGCGGTAGAAAATCTGAGCGTTGCTGAACAACAATTTGTGAAAATCGTACGAGCTCTGGCTTTTGAACCCCAGGTGCTAATAATGGATGAACCCACTGCGGTGTTCAATGTAAAAGATGCACAGATAGTTTTGAATTTAGCCCGTAGTATTAGTAAAAGAGGCATAGGGATAATATATATCTCCCACCGTCTGGAGGAAATCATAGATTTAGCTGACCGTATCACTGTATTCAAAGATGGAAAAAAGGTGGCCTGCCATGATAATCGAGAGGAAAAAGTAGACATACCTACCATCACTAAAGAAATGGTGGGAAGAGACATAAACCTGTTTTACCGAAAAGAAAAAAAGGCGGTAGAGAAACCTATATTAGAGGTGAGAGGCCTCCGCCTGAGTGAGGCCTCTCCTTCCATTTCTTTTTCTCTTCACGAGGGAGAGATATTAGGAGTAGCCGGGTTAGTAGGTTCGGGAAGAACAGAAATTATGAAAGCTCTGTTTGGAGCGGGGAAAAAATTTTCCGGTGAGGTCTTTTATCGGGGGGAAAAAATAAACATCACTTCTCCCCAAGAAGCAATAAAAATAGGGATGGGCTTCATCACTGAAGACCGTCAGAAAACTGGATTGGCTATGGGTCTTTCCATTATTAAAAACATCACCCTTCCCAGTTTAGATGACTTATTTCCTGGATATCTTATTCCTCTTCCTCAGGAAGCCCGGATAGTAGAAAATTATGTCCAGCAACTGGATATCAAAACTCCTTCCTTAGAACAAGAAGTGAGATTTTTAAGTGGAGGAAACCAGCAAAAAGTAGTTTTAGCCCGCTGGCTTTTGAAAGAAGCAGAAATCATTATTTTTGATGAACCCACTGTAGGAATTGATGTCAATGCTAAAAACGAAATCCATGAGTTAATAGCTAATTTAGCTCAAGAAGGGAAATCCATCATCATGATTTCTTCAGAAATGCCGGAGTTGATCGCTCTGAGCGATCGGGTAATAGTGATCACAAGAGGCGCTATCTCGGCAGAATTAAAAGAAGGAGAAATCACTGAAGAAAATATCATATTCCATGCTTTTGGAGTGAACACTAATGAATAAGAATAAATCTTTTTTCCGAAACCAAAGCTTTTTCCTTATAACTGTAATCATTGGTCTTTCTCTCCTTTTTGGAATCATAAATCCTCGATTTCTGAGTAAGGGTAACATCTTTGCCATTTTTCAGCAGATTGCTGTTTTAGGCATTTGCACTATGTCTATGACTCTTCTTCTCGTATCCGGAGGAATAGATCTCTCCATTGGCTCTATGATTGGCCTGAGCACAGTTATTATCTGCACTTTAGTAATGAATGGAACTAATGTTTATGTAGCAGTCCTCCTAGGCTTTTCAACCTCGGTAATTTGCGGACTAATAAACGGCATAATTATAAGTAAAAGCAAATGCATCCCTTTGATTGTAACTTTAGGCATGAGCTATGTTTATTATGGATTGGCGCTGGTTATATCCCAGGGTTTGTTTCTCACTCTCAAAGGGAAATTTCAATTTCTGGGGAGAGGAAGAGTTTTAGGCATCCCCATTCCTATGATAATCCTGATTCTAATGGTTTTAGGCACTCACTTTCTCTTGAAAAATACCAAATACGGACGGAGAATAGTAGCCATGGGAGGAAATGAACAAATGGCTTTTCTCTCGGGCATAAATGTAGACAGGCTTAAAATAATTAATTACACTTTAAGCGGAGCTATCATAGGAGTAGCTTCTTTAGTTTTGGTCTCCCGGCTGGGGAATGTGTTAGCTAATGTTGGCGAAGGATACGAGCTACGTGCTTTGGCTTCCGCCATCATTGGTGGAGTTACTTTCGAAGGAGGAAGGGGCACAGTTTTAGGAGCATTCTTGGGAGTAATATTGATGGGAATTATACAAAATGGTTTAAATATTCTAAATGTCTCCTCCTATTTCCAGACCTTTACCATCGGGATTATCATTGTAATAGCAGTAATAGTGAGCAATATTGAAAAAATTAGAAAGTAGGAGAATTTTTTGCACTCTCCTTATTTTTCATGACAAGATATTATTACATTATTACGGGTAATCTCACCCCGGGGAGCCATCATGACCCTAAATCTCTAACCTGATGCAACTTGCTTTTTAGCAGTTTATTGAGACTCAAAAAGAGAGATCGCTCCCCCATATGCCATCTCACGCCTCGTTGCATCGGCAGCGTGATAATTCCCCAAAGTGGTTGTGAAAGTCGCTCGCTTCGCTTCCCGTAGCAACCTGTCTTTTCTTGCTCGGGAACAACCCCTCTCTGCTATTCCAGAGATCAGTAATCGGGAATCCACATCATCCGTCATGCCTGAAATTTTTTATCAGGCATCCACGTTTTTGCTTTTTCTTTTTGTCTTTTCTTGGGGGTCATAAGGGGGCATCGCCCCTTTATACTGAGGAAGATACTTTCTCTTCCTCAACGATGGGATGTTTTTACCCAGCGTAATTATTTATAATTTTTCTTATTATACTGGTGGCGTATTTCCCACCAGTAGTTTTTGTCTTTTAATCTTTTGTTTTTGTAGGTTATAAGGGTCAAGACCTTCTGGAAAACAATACAATCAATTCTTTTCACTTGATTCTATTAGACCTCTGATTTTAATTCTTTTCTCCTCTACTATCCAGAGACATCCCT
>NZ_JAAYFP010000151.1:0-1893 GCF_012728195.1 Candidatus Sordicultor fermentans | reverse complement strand
TACAAGGGGTTGGCACTATTTTTGCTTCTCCTCTGTTTGACAATCTGAGCGATAGGGGATATTCTATAGTTGTTAGCTCGGATGAGCTGAGTTGTTGAGTTAGCTAATTTATAATCAGGAAGGAGGTTGGAATAAATGAAATTAGCTCGCAAATATGTGTTATTGGGGTTGGCGGTTGTTTTACTTGCTGCCTTGCTTTCTGGGTGTTCGGTAATACCTGCTCCACGTTACGGAAATATAAAAATATGCACTGACGATTCGGATATTTATGGAGATGTTTACATTGATGGCGAATATACTGGATACTGCATTGATGGAGCAGAATGGGAGTGCCCCAGCTGTACTACAGGATGGATTACTGTGACTTTGGATTAAAGATACACATTAAAGGTTCGGGACTCCTTTTATGGCACTACTTACGACGGCTCATTTATACCCACTCGTGATTGGCAGGAAATATGGATATATAACTAAAACATTCCCGGGTGTAAATCAGTTATTCTCTTCCGGGAAAGAGTAATCCTCTAATACCAAATTATAGCCCCGCTGGGGAGCCTGGAGCTCCACAAGGCGGGGTTTTTCTTTTTCCCGACTTTGACACTTCACTCAGGTGAGACCCACATCAAATCTAAATTCTTTAAATTAGAATATGCTATTTTACCACTACACCTAATTACTTTCAGTGATTTACAGGGATGGTTCTTCTTTAGGAGTTATATTTTAGGTGGGTAACTACACAGGGGTGTATATATTATTGGCAGTTCTTTAAGAGCCATTAACAACTATAGTACTATGAAAGCTAATCTGGAAAGTAAAATTTCAACTCCACCATTGGAATCTCAACGGGCTCTCATGGAACATCTTGCCTTATTTGAACTCATTGAGGAGTTGATAGAAATTATTGAAAAGCAGCAACAAGAAATAGCTGAACTTCGCTTGGAAGTGAAACGCCTTTGAGATCAATTCTATCTGGATAGTCACAACAGCCGTTATCTCCCATCTACAGATAAATCAAGAGAATTCAGAAAGCACTTTATGAACAGTCTCCTTGTAATATTACTCCTCTGAAGTGAGACCTTTTCTCACTGCAGATATGATATTATTCTTCCACTACTGTAGCAGAGACATCAGGCGGAGATTAGAATCTATTCCGTATCTCATTTTACCGGTTTTTATTCTAATCAGAATATGCGGTATTGCTCTAATTACCATCTTTTTTTGCGATAAAAGCATAAGTAGATTAATGTTAAAAATTGGTTTATACTATATTGGTGGGGGCTAGATACGTTCTTAGTGCAGAGATTGTACTTTTATAAGGAGAATTTATAAGGAGAAAACGATATGAGAGGATTGAAAGGTTTGAATGATTTATGGGAAACTGCAAGGAGTGTACTTCCTCTGGTTCTCGCTCTTGCTTTTTTTCAGTTGGTGGTACTGAGGAAACCTATTAAGAACGTTAAAGAGTTTATTATAGGGGTTTTATTAAGCATATTTGGCTTACATTTCTTTCTAAAAGGTGTTTCTATGAGTCTTTTACCTTTAGGGGATTCGGTGGGAGGGAATTTAGTAGTACTGGATCGGAAATGGTTAATAGTGGCTATAGCTTTCGTAATAGGATATTTTGGCACTCTTGTAGAACCAGCTTTAAAAACTCTGGCTTTAGAGGTTGAGGAAATATCTATGGGGGCTATACCTAATAAAGTTTTGATTCACGCTGTTGCTGTTGGGTTTGGCGCAGGGATGGGTATAGGGGTATATAAAATACTGAACAATATATCTTATGTAAAAGTTGTGGCGCCTCTGCTTTTAGTAATACTTGTGTTAATTTTTTTTGCACCGGAGGAGTTTGTATCTATTGCAATGGATTCAGCCAGTGCAACGACAGGCCCGGTT
>NZ_JAAYFP010000150.1:0-21732 GCF_012728195.1 Candidatus Sordicultor fermentans | reverse complement strand
CCCCCACCCAAACCACCTGTCGGTTTATTTCAGCATAATTTTTTAAGTAATCAGGAAGAACAATTCTTCCTTGTCCATCAATATCGAGGCAGGTAGCATTAGCCAGAAAGAAGCGGGAAAATTCTCGAGTTTCTTTTCGAGTGAGAGAAAGAGTGGTAATCTTTTGATAAAATCTATTCCACACTTCTTCGGGATAGAGAAAAATACATTTTTCCATTCCTTGAGTGAGATAGACCTTCCCGGAAATTTCTCCCCTAAAGGAACTGGGAATCACCACTCGATTCTTCTCATCTATAGTGTGGTAATAATGGCCTAAAAACATTTCCCACTTCCTCCCACTTTTTACCATTATACCCCACTTAGCATAAACTAATAAAGATAAAAGATAAATAGAACGTTCGTTCCAAAAAAGGGAAATTTTCTATTAGAGGAAAATTTCAGGTGAGGATTTGTTCCAGTTCTCGCCAGTTGGGAAAAGAAGAGAATAAAAAAGAAGTGGTAACTGAGCCGATTTGAGAAAGGGAATGGGCATCAGAAGAGTGAAGGAATCGAAAGCCTGCTAAACCTAATTTATTTACTGCTTCCTCTTCAGAGGTATTACTCGATAACTCTACCACTTTTATTTCCAGATGGGGAGGGATAAAGCCAAGCTGAGAAATGATGCTATAACTGGGACGGTCTACATGAGCGGGGATAACTATTCCCTCCCGACTTCTGACTTTTTCCACCACTTGCTCTACCGATAAATCTAAGGGGTAAACTAAAAGGTTCGTCTTTTTTTCTTTTATCTCCCCCTCCTCATCTATTACCCACTCTTCTCCCCACAGTTCTTCTGACAGAGGAATAAAAGGAAGAAATCTTGCTATTTCTTGATTAAAATCGTGAAGTTGAGATAAAGAAGGGAAAAAAGAAAGAAGATGCACCTCTTCCCTGGTTTCCACCTCCACTCCTGGTATTACCCAGATACCAAATTTTTCTCCCAGTGTCACAGTTGCTCCTACATTATCACAGGCATTGTGATCGGTTACGGCAATCAAATTAATATTTTTCTCCCAGGCTTCCAGAATAATACAATGGGGCAACATATCCCGGTCAGCACAAGGAGACAAAACACTGTGAATGTGGAGGTCGGCTAAAAAAACCCCCTTAGCCATGTCTTTTGGTGCCTGGTATCCCCAGAGAGAAAAGAACACTAACCGCCTGATAGCTGGTCAAAGAAGTGCGTAAAATAGTTACGCCTTCTTTTTGAGCTCTTTTCCTTGTTTCTTCGTTTATCTCCTGGTAATTAGAAACCACTATACAAGGTATGCCTACTAACACTGCTACCGCCACTGTGTTTGGGTGAGATTGGATGGTAACCCAGACGCTTCCCTCTTTAGCATTGGCAATGCAATCACTGAGAAGGTCTCCACAGTATCCTCCTTCTATATCTTGTTCCTCCATCCTCTCTCCTACTACTACTTCCGCCTTTAATGGCTCAACGATTTGAGTCACTCTCAAAATTTTTCATTCCTCCTTTTTTTTAGCCATGGTTTGCGGAGCCCTGTTGGCTAAGGCATGAATCTCCTCGGATAAGCTGAGCAACTGATCTCGTAACATAAAAGGACAATCTATTTCTTCCGCCTTTCCCCTTACTATATCTTCTGCCAGAGCTCTACAGGTGGGAGAACCACAGGCCCCGCAATCCAAACCGGGGAGTTTTTCTAAAAGTTTTTCAATCATTTGGTATTTTTCCAGAGCTCGCTTAAAATCTTTATCCAGTTTTAAAACTTCCTTAGCCTGGTAAGCCTTCTTCCTTTCAAATACTCCCTCTCTGCACCATTTCTCCATTTCTTCCTTTCTTATGGGTCGAAATTCAGTATATTTCTTAAGTAGATGATTGATACTTACCTTAGCAATGAAAGGATTCTGCACTGCCAGTACTCCTCCAATACACCCTCCCACACAGGCTTGAGCTTCACAGTAAACTACATTCTTCAATTCTCCCATCTCGATTTTCTCCAGCACTGAAATAACTTGATGGATGCCATCCACAGCCATATATTCTCCCTCTTTTAATGACTCCTGCTCTCCTCCTGAGCGAGCCCAGCCAATGCCTCGGAAACTGGCGAGAGGTAAAGAAGAAGATTCTTCTAACTCCTCTACTATATTAACGAGACGAGAATAAATGTTAGCTATAGAGATAGCTCCATCTATGTGTCCTAAAACACCTTCGCTTTGTTTAGATTCAGTTACCTTGGCCGGACAAGGAGTGATAAAAAAAACTCCGATGTCTTCGGGACGATACCCCTTTTCCATAGCCTGTAATCTCGCCAATTTGGCCGTTACTCCCAGAGGAGAATCTAAGGGAAGCAAATTTTCTATTAAGGAAGGAAATCTGACCTCTATCAACCTTACTACCGCAGGACATGCAGAAGAAATTATCGGAGTAACTATCTCTCTTTTTTTTAAATAACGATCAATCTCCTCTGCCAGAATTTCTGCCCCCCGGGCTACTTCAAAAACCTCCTGAAAACCCAGATGTAAAAGACCCTGGAGTATTTTACCCAGAGAAATGTCTACTTTAAATTGAGCATAAAAAGCGGGAGCGGGAAGAGCTATAGCACAGGGGAATTTTTTTATAACTTCTAAAGAATCAGATTGAGCGTATTTAGCATGGTTAGGGCAAATCCGAATGCATTCTCCACAATCAATACATCTCTCTTCATCAATTCGAGCTTTCCCTTCTTTCACCCGAATGGCCTCCGTGGGACAATGGCGAATACAATGGGTACAGCCTTTGCATTTCTCTTCATCTAGGCGAACAGAATGGAAAATTTCCTCCTCTATCACAGAACTTACTCCTCTGAGTTAAGAAAAAAATCCATAATCACTTTAGTTCCCTCTCCTACCCGGGTATCAATTTCCAGGCGATCAGAGCATTTCTTCATATTAGAAAGCCCGTATCCCGCTCCAAAACCCATTTCTCTTATATGAGGAGGAGCGGTAGAATAACCCTCTTGAAAGGCCAGCTCCAGGTCTGGTATGCCTGGACCCTGGTCATCCACTTCAATGTGCACCTGATCTTCATAAATTTGAGTGGTAAAAACCCCTCGATAAGCATGAATCACCACATTCATCTCTGCTTCATAAGCGGCAATCACTATCCGACGATTAAAAGAAGGAGGGAAGCCTACCTGCTGAAGAACTTTTTTCAATTCACTGGACACATCACCGGCACTCTGAAAATCTCCCCCCACAATTTCCCGCTCTATTTCCACTAAAACTTTATCTTCTCCCATTCACACTTCACTACAACCCTTCAATCCCCGTAAATAAAGCCTCCCACAGGATTCATACATAGGCAAACGAGTAGTTAAAAGGGGAATCTTCTTGATGGTGGCTAACTCGATGGTGTAATTATCGGGCTTCTTTCCTCGCACAAAAATAACCCCTATTATGTCACTCATTTCCGCAGTACGAATTACTTGAGAATTGGTTAAGCCAGTAAGGAGTACAGAATTTTCTTTAGTAAAAGCCAGAACATCACTTAAAAGGTCGCTTCCGCAGGCAGAGGATGGCTCTCGATCCAGGAATTCTTCCCCTGCTAGCACCTCAGCTTGTAATATCTCTTTTATTTCTCGCAAAGTCATATAATTTTTCCCTACTTTCCCAAAAAAGATTCTATTCCCTGGCTCTTTAACTTGCTAACCACTTTCTCAGCCTCGTCCCTGCTTTGAAAACCATATATTCTAACTCTATACAATCCTGAAACAGGCTCAGAAACAGCTTGATAGCCAAGCCCTTTCAAGGTCTCCCCCATTTTTTGAGCATTTTCTGGTTTAGAAAATGCTCCACACTGAACAAAAAATTCTCCTGAAGGAGCTTCGGCTACCCGGGGAGGAGGAGTTTTAGTTTCTCGAGGAGGCTCAACCCTTTTTTCTTCCGGGAAAGGGGTTGCAGCTACCCGGGGAGGAGAAACTTCTTCTCCCTCTGGTACTGGAGAAGGAACCATCTCCTGGGGTGTTTCTTGAGGTAAAAACTCTTCCTCTTCAGGGAAATAAGAAGAAAAAGGAATTTCTACTTCTTTTACCTCTATTTTTCTCTCAAAAACACCACCAGTAAGGAGATATTCGGTGTAATAATCCAGATCTCCTCGAGCTATAAAAAAAGCAATAACTACTACCAATAAACCCCCGAGAAGAATTATAATTGTTTCTACCGGATCCCGTCTTTTCAAAAAAGCAAAGGGGTTACTCATCAGATACCCTCAAGCAAGGTCTCTAATTTTTCCTTCTCCTTAATTAAATCAGCAAAGCGCTTCTTTTCCTTTTCTACTACTTCCTCCGGAGCTCGATGCAGAAAGGAGAAGTTATTAAGACGTTCTCTCAGTCTTTCCTCTTCTTTTTGAAGACGGGAAAGTTTTTTATTCAAACGCTCCACCTCCTTATTGAGGTCAATCACACCTCCCACCAGAAGATAAATATCCGCTCCCTGCACTCTTCCTGTGGCCACTGATTCTGGCTTTTTCAAATTATAACCAGCTTCCAGTATCGAACATTTAGCCAGGCTTTCTACATAAGAGAAATTACCTTTCATATATCGGTAGCTTTCCTCATCAGATAAATTGAGTATTACCTGGCATTCTTCTTTGGGAGGGATACCCAGTTCCGCCCGTAAATAGCGGATTTCCCTTATAACATCCTGTAAAAAGTAAATAGTTTTCTCTGCCTCTTCATCTAACCATTTCTCTTCTTTATAAGGCCAGGGGGCAATCATGATGCTCTCTCTTTCTTTCACAGGAAGGTTCTGCCAGATTTCTTCGGTAATAAAAGGAACCACAGGGTGCAAAAGCTTTAAAATCCCTGAAAGTAAATAAATGAGGACGTTTTGAGCTTTTCTTTTTTTTCTCTCTCCCCCCTGGTAAAGGTCTATCTTGCTCCACTCAATATACCAATCACAATATTCTCCCCATACAAAATCGTAAAGAAGTTGAGCATATCGACCAAAATCTAAACTATCCAGCGCCTCCTCTACTTCACCTAATAAACGATGAAAACGAGAAATAATCCAGCGGTCTTTAATATCGAGGTCCACAAGTCCTTCAAAAGCTGAAAAACCTTCTTCATTCATCAATACAAAACGAGAAACATTCCACAATTTGTTCATGAAATTACGTGATGCTTCTATTCTCTCCCGAGAGAGATTAATGTCTCTACCTTGCACCGTAAGCCAACCCAGAGCAAAGCGCAAAGCATCCGCTCCGTACTGGTCTATTATTTCTAAAGGATCAATAGCATTGCCCGAAGACTTGCTCATTTTCTTTCCCTGAGCATCCCGCAATAAGGGAGTAATATAAACTTTCCGGAAGGGAACATCTCCCATAAACTTCAGGCCCATCATAATCATACGTGCTACCCAGAAAAAAATGATATCAAAACCGGTAATTAAAACTGATGTGGGATAAAAAGTCCTCAGGTCTTCGGTATCTTCTGGCCACCCGAACACCGAAAAAGGCCAGAGAGCAGAGCTGAACCAGGTATCCAGGACGTCTTCATCCTGCTTTACTTCCCCCCCACAACGGGGACAGCTCTCCGGGGTATCTCGATGAGCGAAAACATAACCACAATCCTGACAATAAAAAACAGGAATGCGATGTCCCCACCACAACTGGCGTGAAATGCACCAGTCTTTGATATTCTCCATCCATTCAAAATAGACTTTTTCCCAGCGCTCAGGGACAAACTCTATCTTTTTTTGTTTAACCACCTCTATGGCTGGCTGAGCCAGGTCCTTCACTCGAACAAACCACTGTTTAGAAACCAGAGGTTCTACCACAGTAGAACAGCGATAACAATGTCCCACTGAGTGAGAATAATCTTCTATTTTTTCCAAGTATTCTTCTTCTTTTAATTTTTCCACCACTCTTTCCCGGGCTTCTTCCCGAGAAAGACCAGAAAAGTTGAGAGCTTCTTCGCTCATAAAACCCTGCTCATCGATAACCTTGACCAGAGGCAGCCCATGTTTTCTTCCCAATTCAAAATCGTGGGGGTCATGAGCAGGGGTAACCTTAAGCACCCCGGTTCCAAAATCAATATCCACGTATTCATCGGCAATAATGGGGAGTTCCCTTCCTGTGAGCGGAAGAATAGCTATTTTCCCTACCAGGTCTTTATAGCGCTCATCATGAGGGTTTACTGCTAAAGCTACATCTCCCAGCATGGTCTCCGGCCTTGTAGTAGCCACTACCAAATAATTATCTTCATCTTTGAGATAGTATCTCACATAATAAAGGTGAGCGGGAACCTCCGTATACTCCACTTCAATATCAGCCAGTGCTGTTTCACAGCGGGGACACCAGTTTACAATGTATTCGTCTTTATAAATTAAACCCTCTTCAAAAAGTCGGACAAAAACTTCCCGCACCGCCCGAGATAAACCTTCATCTAAAGTAAAGCGCTCCCTCGTCCAATCGCAAGAAGCTCCCATCTTCTTCAATTGTTTTACAATTCTCTCATGATAACGCTCTTTCCACTCCCAGACTCTTTCCAGAAACTTTTCTCTGCCTAAATCATGGCGACTCAGCCCTTCTCGAGACAGTTGCTTTTCTACCACATTTTGAGTAGCAATGCCTGCATGGTCAGTTCCCGGTACCCAGAGAGCCCGATAACCTTGCATTCTTCGATAACGGATTAATATATCCTGAAGGGTGAGGTTTAAGGCATGCCCCATGTGAAGATGACCGGTAACGTTAGGAGGAGGAATAACTATAGAAAAAGGAGGAGCCGGGGAGGGAGGAGGAGTAAAATAACCTTTCTCCTCCCAGAATTCATACCATTTATCTTCCACCGAAGAGGGTTCAAAAACTGGAGAAATAATAGTTCGTTCATTCATTATGTATTTCCCTTACGCCGATTGTTCTTCTTTAGCACTTTCTCCCTCCAAAAAAGGAAGAAGAGTACCACTTTTGACCGCTTCTTCATTGATCACTACTTTTTCAATATCTTTGCGAGAAGGCAACTCAAACATCAACTCCACCATTAACTTTTCCATTATAGCGCGCAATCCTCGTGCTCCTGTGCCTTTAGCCATAGCCTCCTGAGCAATAAGGCGCAGTGCACCTTCAGTAAAAATGAGTTCTGCTCCTTCCATTTTTAACAAGCTCTGGTACTGTTTAACCAGACTATTGCGAGGCTCGATAAGAATACGTACCAAATCTTCCTCGCCTAAGGGGTCAAGAGCACAAACTACTGGAATACGTCCCACAAATTCGGGAATAACACCATACCTTATCAAATCTTCTGGTTGAACTTCACTTAAAGGATTAAATGAATCCGTAGTAGAAGAAGCTTCTCGCGCACCAAAACCAATTTTGTGGTCTTTTAAGCGGCTTTCAACTATTTTATCTAAACCTACAAAAGCGCCTCCGCAAATGAAAAGAATGTTTTCAGTATTAATCTGGATAAATTCCTGATGAGGATGCTTCCTCCCTCCCTGGGGAGGAACATTAGCCATGGTCCCTTCCAGGATTTTCAATAAAGCCTGTTGTACTCCCTCACCTGATACATCTCGGGTGATGGAAGGACCTTCTCCTTTGCGAGCAATTTTATCTATCTCATCTATATATATAATTCCTCTTTCCGCTTTTTTGATATCAAAGTTAGCATTCTGAATCAAACGAAGCAAGATGTTTTCCACATCCTCCCCTACATATCCGGCCTCGGTTAAGGTAGTAGCATCGGCAATGGCGAAGGGAACATTAAGCAACAAAGAAAGGGTGCGAGCCAAAAGAGTTTTACCACTTCCCGTCGGTCCAATAAGTAAAATATTGCTTTTTTCTATCTCTATATCTTCCCTGGAGCTGTAGGTAATTCGTTTGTAATGATTGTAGACTGCTACAGAAAGAACTTTTTTGGCTCTCTCCTGTCCTATCACATACTGGTCTAGAAAAGCTTTTATCTCCTTGGGAGAAGGTAGTTTTTCCAGAGCCAGATCTGACTTTCGGTGTTTATCGTCTTCTTTGATGATTCCGTTACACAACTCCACGCACTCGTCACAAATGTACACTCCCGGACCAACTATAAGCTTCTTAACCTCTGATTGATTCTTACCACAGAAGGAACAGCGCAACTTCAATTTTTCCTCCTCATACTTAGGCATTATTATTTACTTCTCCTTTTTGTTTTTTTCTTCCGGATAAAGAACCTTATCTATTAACCCGTATTTCCGCGCTTCTTCGGGAGACATAAAGTAGTCTCTTTCTGTATCGTTTCTAATCTTTTCTACCGGTTTTCCAGTATGATGGGCTAATATTTCATTCAACTTTTCTCTAATTTTAATCATCTCCCGAGTATGAATCTCAATATCAGACACCTGTCCCTGGGCTCCACCTAAGGGCTGATGAATCATCACCCGGGAATTAGGTAAAGCCATCCTTTTACCCGGAGCTCCAGCAGCCAAAATCACTGCCGCACCACTGGCTGCCTGTCCGATGCAAATAGTGGCTACATCCGGGTTTATATACTGGATGGTATCATAAATAGCTAAAGTAGAAGAAACCAAACCACCAGGGCTATTGATATAAAGATTTATGTCTTTTTCCTTGTTAGCTGCTTCTAAAAAAAGTAACTGAGCAATAACCAGATTAGCTATCGTATCGTCTATTTCCGTTCCTAAAAAAACAATCCTGTCTTGCAAAAGACGAGAGTAAATGTCATAAGCTCTCTCCCCGTGGGGTGTTTGCTCCACCACCATCGGTACTAAGTAACTATTCATCAGAAGAAAGTCCTTCATCTTATCATCTCCTCTTCCGGGTCTCCCAATGCTTTCCACTGATCTAAATTTATAGGCTCCTCCAGCTCTTTGACTTTCACCTTCTGAGCTATATCTTTAATAGTTTTCCTGTCTCTTATATTGCTTTTTACTCCTTCTATTCTATCACTTAATTCCAAGATTTCTTTTATTTCCTCTTTAGTTTTACCTGTCTTCTTCGCTATCTCTTCAAGCTCGGCCATCAAATCCTCTTCCGTAACCAAAATCTCATTTTCTTCAGCGTATTTCTCCAGAACGAAGAATTTCCGAAGTTCCCAGCGGCCTAAATCCCGTAAATTTTTTTCCAGAGTGGCAAAATCCATATCCATTAACTCTAAATAGCGGTCCAGGGTTAAACCGTCCTTCTCCAGATCTTCCTTCAGAATGTCTATGCGCTGGCGGACATCAATGTCCAACAGGGCCTCAGGAATATAAACTTCAGATTCCCGACATAGAGCCACTACCGCTTCTTTCTCCAATCTCTCCTCCACTATATCTTGAGCCAGGGCTTCTAATTTTTCTCTAACTCTGTTTTTTAAATCTTCTATGGAATTTAACCCTTCTTCTAAACCAGATAGAAACTCCTCATTTACCTCTGGCCTTTCTTTTCCCATTATTCCACTTATCGAAAACTCTATTTCGGTTTCTTCCTCTTCTCCCTGAGTAATTTTCCCCTTTTCTCCTACTCTCATACCTAAAACTTCTCGGGCAATAGATTTCTCTTTATCTAAAGAAGACTCTGCTACCACAGCATAATCTTCGTCTTCTATTTTTAGCATAACCAGATCCCCTTCTCTTGCTGGTTCACCTTCCCCTTTATCTTTCCAGGTACTACGAGAGTCTATCAATTTCTCCACTTCTTTTTCTACATCTGATTCTCTAATCTCCAAACGATACTTTCTTACTTCTAACTCCCCGGGATCGGCTAACTTTACTTCTGGTTCCTCTATTACCTGAAGACGCAAAACTAAAGGCTCGTCTTCCTCTGCATGCACTATCTCTAAGTCCGGTTCACCAATTACTCTAATGCTCTCCTGAGTCAATACTTCTTGAACTACTTGAGGAATTAAATCTTGAGTCATTGTTTCTAAAATAAAGTCTTCGCCGGCAAAGCTCCGCAAAATACCTCGGGGGGCTTTCCCTTTTCTAAATCCTGGCACGGTCATTCTGTAGCTCAGCTCTCGGTAAACTTTATCCAATGCCTCATTTACTCTCTCTTTCTCCACCGTAATTTCCATCTCTACTACATGTTTTTCTTTTTCCTCTTTTTTAACTT
Organism: Candidatus Sordicultor fermentans; assembly: GCF_012728195.1. Classification (NCBI taxonomy): domain Bacteria; kingdom Pseudomonadati; phylum Atribacterota; class Atribacteria; order Atribacterales; family Candidatus Caldatribacteriaceae; genus Candidatus Sordicultor; species Candidatus Sordicultor fermentans. Next base: position 11,666 of record NZ_JAAYFP010000150.1, on the reverse strand, counting down.
CTACCATTTGTATCCACCTTTCTTAAACTAAAGTGTTAGATTTGTATAAGGTATAATAAAAACAGGAGTTATACCTCAAATCTTTCTCATTGAGGTATAACCCAGTTCATTCGATTTTATTTTACTATAATCTCTCTGGCAGTCAAGAAACTCATCTATTCCAAATAGCGTTGTCTCTTAAATTAGATTTGTCCGGAAACTTATCTCCCTCCTTCTAACCGGTAAGCTAAATATTCAGGAAGTCCACTATGTAATATTTTATAAGAGGCAGAAGAAATGTCATAGTCTACCCTTTTTATCTCCACTATTCTCTTCTCCGTATCAAAAATGGCAAAGCTAGCCTGGGGGTTGCCATCCCGGGGTTGCCCTACACTACCACAATTTATTAAATATCTATTATCAGGAAGTATCTCCAATTTTCCCCCTTCTCGAAAAGAAATCCTCTCTACTCTCCCACTCTCCTCCAGGATATAAGCTTCAGCCTGGTGAGTATGCCCAAAAAAACAGAGAGAGAAAGAAAAACTTTCAAATATCTCTCGAGCTATAAAAGGATGATCAATATACTCTTCTGTGGGCTGACGAGGACTCCCATGAACCCACAGAGCCTGAAGAAAATCAGAAATGACAGGAGGCAGAGACCGAATAAACCGGATACTGAAGGAACTCAAACGTTTCTGAGTCCAGAGCAAAGCTCGAAGAGCAAGAGGATTAAACCAGGAAAGAGGTAACTCACCAATGCAAGCAGCTTCATGATTGCCCAGAAGTACTTTAGCTTTTTTCTCTACTACCCACCTCACACAATCCTCTGGTTCTGCTCCATAGCCAATGATGTCTCCCAGAACCATGACATCTTCTAACTTCTCTATCTCCTCCGATACCCTCTCTAAGGCATCAAAGTTGCCATGAATATCAGCGAGAATGGCAACTTTCAACTCATCCCGTCAATCCTTTTCCTTTGATTCTCATAATGCTTACCACCGAAGAACGAGCTAACTCATCCAGTTTAAGAGTAATATATTTTATGGTCTCCTGTAAATTGGGAATCAGGACATACTCTAAAGCGTTAACCCGTCGGCGAGTTTTTTCTATCTCCACCGCCAGGAGCTCGATAGTTTTTTCTGCTTCTGCCAGTTTAACCATCAAGGGGAAAACCTGGAAAAAAGAGCTAAAAGCTTCATCTATCTCTGCCGGAGTATTTATTAAACTGTAGGTATAGGGGTCTCCTTCTACCTTGACCTCAAAATGAGGAACTTTTACTCCGGTAACATGGCGAACCTGAACCTCAAGCCCCAATCGCTCTCCCGGGAAAACAGTGATTAACTTTTTATCTTCCTCAGAAAGCAAAAGAGAAGCTTTACTCTGAGCTTCAAAAGCTTTAACGATTTCTTCTTCGATTTCCTGACGCAGGTAACGATTTTCTCTCACCGTGCGAATAAAATCCTGCATCAGGGCGTCTAATTTATCTTTTAAGAGCTTATGACCCCGTTCTGCCATGCTCAAACGACTTTTAAGCTTCATGAGCTCCATACGATTGGGATTAACATTCAATCTCAAGGGAAATCCTCCTATTCTTCAGAAGAAGAACTCTGGCCATTATAAAAATGTTCCAGGTGAATATCTTGAATACGCTTCAGTTCCTCTCGAGGTAACATGCGTAATAAATCCCAGCCCCGGGAGAGGGTGTCTTCAATGCTTCGGTCTTCGTACTCTCCCTGTTGAACAAACTTTTCTTCAAACTCCTCAGCAAACCTCATATACAAGCGGTCAAGATCAGTAAGAGAAGCCTCTCCCAGAATAGTAGCCAGTTCTTCCGCCTCTCTTCCTCGAGCATAAGCAGCAAACAGCTGATTAGCCACATCAGGATGATCTTCTCGAGTTTTACCTTCACCAATTCCTTTATCTCTAAGTCGAGAAAGAGAAGGCAAAACATCAATGGGAGGATAAATGCCTTTATGCTGCAGCTGCCGATTTAAAATTATTTGCCCTTCAGTAATATAACCAGTGAGGTCGGGAATAGGATGAGTTTTATCATCTTCGGGCATGGTGAGAATTGGAATCTGAGTAATAGAGCCTTTCTTGCCCCGGATTCTACCCGCCCGCTCATACATAGTAGCCAGGTCAGTATATAGATATCCAGGATAACCTCTTCTTCCCGGAACTTCTCTCCTAGCAGCAGAAACCTCTCGTAAAGCCTCACAGTAGTTAGTCATATCAGTTAATATTACTAAAACCTGCATATCCATTTCAAAAGCCAGAAATTCTGCCGCGGTAAGAGCCATGCGCGGGGTAATGATTCGCTCTACCACCGGATCATCAGCCAGATTAACAAAGATAACCGACCGCTCAATGGCTCCGGTGTTACGCAGCTCAGATATGAAATAATTAGCTTCTTCAAAAGTAATACCCAGAGCTCCAAAAACTACGGCAAATTTTTCCTCTTCTCCTAATACTTTAGCCTGGCGAGCAATTTGGGCAGCCAGACGAGCATGAGGTAAACCAGAAGCAGAAAAAATGGGAAGCTTCTGTCCTCTTACCAGAGTATTCAAACCGTCAATAGCTGAAATCCCGGTTTGAATAAAGTCGATAGGATAGTCTCGAGTTACAGGATTTATGGGGTTACCGTTAACGTCCAGACGAGCATCAGGAACAATTCCCGGACCACCATCAATAGGAACTCCCGAACCATTAAAAACTCTCCCCAAAATATCGGGAGAAACAGAAAGCTCCATCACTCTTCCTAAAAACCTGACTTTGCTTTGCCCGACACCTATCCCTTCTGTTCCTTCAAAAACTTGCACCAGCGCCCTGCCTCTGCTGGTCATAAGCACCTGACCCCGCCGTCGCGAGCCATCCTGCAACTCTATCTCCACAATCTCCATATATCGGGCATCTTCCACTTCTTCTACAGTGAGCAAAGAGCCAGCCACTTCTGAAATAGTGGTAAATTCTTTATACATTGCTTTCAACCTCGCCCCTCAGTTTATTGGCTATTTCCTCTTGAACTTCCTCTATGAGTTTTTCCAGAGTCTCAATTTTCTCTTCAGGAATATATTTCGCTCTCCCTATTTTCTCCCGAGAAGGAATAGAAAGAATATCTCTCAAAGATAAACCTTTCTCTAAAGCTTTTAAACCTTCCTGATAATAAGTAATAATGAGTTTCAGCATCAAGTATTGTTTACGCAAAGAACTAAAAGTATCTACCTCCTGGAAGGCACTCTGTTGAAGAAAATCTTCCCGGATAGATCGAGCTATTTCCAGAACAAATCTTTCCCGAAAAGATAGCGATTCTACTCCCACTAAACGCACTATTTCCTCTAACTCTGCTTCCTGCTGGAGAATTTGCATAGCCAGATTTCGATTGGCAGAAAAATCAGGAGCCACATTTTTCCTCCAGAAATTTTCCAGATGAGGAAGGTAAAGAGAATAGCTAATCAGCCAGTTAATAGCTGGAAAATGACGCTGATAAGCCAATCTATCTTCCAGCCCCCAGAACACCTGTACTACTCGCAGAGTGTTTTGAGTCACAGGTTCTGATAGGTCACCACCGGGAGGTGATACCGAACCAACCACGGTCAAAGAACCAGTTCTATCTTCTTTTCCTAAAGCGACCACTTTCCCAGCTCGTTCATAAAAACTGGCTATCCGGCTTCCTAAATAAGCAGGAAACCCTTCATCTCCGGGCATTTCTTCCAGACGGCCAGAAATCTCTCGCATAGCCTCTGCCCAGCGAGAAGTAGAATCAGCCATAAGAGCTACTTTGTAGCCCATATCCCGAAAATATTCAGCCATGGTAATTCCCGTATAAACCGAAGCTTCACGCGCAGCCACCGGCATATTAGAAGTATTGGCAATTAAAATAGTCCTTTTCATAAGAGGTTCCCCGGTGTAGGGGTCAACCAATTCGGGGAACTCCATCAGCACGTCGGTCATCTCGTTACCCCGTTCCCCGCAACCAATGAAGACTATAACATCAGCATCTGACCATTTAGCCAGCTGGTGTTGCACCACTGTTTTTCCGCTTCCAAAAGGACCGGGAATGCAGGCTACTCCTCCTTTGGCTATAGGGAAAAAGGTATCGATAACTCGCTGCCCGGTGATTAAAGGCTCATCCAGGTTTATCTTTCTTTTATAGGGACGAGGAGTCCTGACTGGCCAGCGCTGTATTAAAGTTATGGGTTTTTCTTCTCCCTCCTGGTCAACTATGGCAATCACTTCTTCTACAGTAAAAGAACCTTCTTTTATTTCCTTCACTTTTCCCCGAACCCCGGGAGGAACCATGACCCGGTGAGTGATAGCAGTGGTTTCAGGTACTTCTCCTAATATATCTCCTGGTTCTACTTCTTCTCCTACTTTAACTAAGGGATGAAAATCCCATTTTTTAGAGCGATCCAGAGGAGGAACTTCTACTCCTCGGGCAATAAAATCACCAGAAATTTCTCGAATAACTTCCAGGGGTCTCTGTGTTCCATCAAAAATGTTACCTATCAACCCCGGGCCTAGCTCCACGCTCAGCGGTTCATAAGTTGATTCCACCGGCTCCCCGGGTCGGATTCCCGCTGTTTCTTCGTAAACCTGAATGGTGGCTTTATCCTGGTCAAGACCAATAATCTCTCCCACCAGTTTCTTTTCTCCCACTTTTACCAGGTCATACATCTTTGCCCCGGGAAGTCCTATCGCTACGACCACTGGTCCATTGACACTCAATATTGTACCTTTAGCGCTTCCCTCCAACATCATCATTCCTCTCTCTATAAAGTTATATCGCTCCCGGCCGCTATTCGCACCAGCTCCCTTATGAACTCAGATCCTTTCCCTATTTCTTCCTTCCGGGTAGGAATGCCTAAAATAACCGGCAAGGCCTCGGAGCGCTGGTCTTCAAAATGATCCTTAATCAAAGAATAAAACTTCCACTCGGTGAAAATCAGGGCATAATTGCTTCTCCGCAACAGGGGTAAAAACCCCTTTGCTTCTTCTGCGGAGTAGGCTACATAAACATCAAATCCCATGCCTCGAAAACAGAGGCTATTTTCTTCTCCTCCTACAAAAGCCAAACGACTATCACTCATAGTAACACTCTCGCAATTTACTTTTTATTTTTTCGCTCTCTAAACCAAAATATTTTCCTTCTAAAACCAAGCGCAAATTCTTGACGTCTATACTTTGCGCCCAGAGAAATCCAAAAACCGGCTCCGGACCAAAAGCTTTCCATCGATAAGAACGAATAAAATCTAAAAGATAATTATCCATATTTCGCTCTATTTCCGCTAAATAAGAAGGGTCATCCCGGAAAATTCCTTTTTCGGGAAGAAGAAAATCGAAACCAAAGTTATCAACTTCTTCCGCCACTTTCTCTGCAGGGGCACTCAGCATCTCTATAAATTTTTCTTCGGGAAAAAGCGGTTGAGGAAAGTAAAGAAGACGCATCAACTCCCCTTTTCTTTCCTGATAACGAGCTCGGAAAACTGCTCGGAAATAGGCTAAAAGCACAAAGGCTAGAAGCCAATTTTTGAGAACCCTGCTTTCCATTTCTTGAGCCAAGAGATAAACTTGCTCTAAATAATGCCTATCTAAAACCATTTCCACTGCCTGAATAACTCGGTAATTCTCATAAGCTTCTAAACTATCATTTATAGCTTTGATCCACAGATCAGGGAGATATTCTCGAGTTTCTCCTCCCAAAAATCTGTTTACTCTTACCAGATTTAAGGTCGTGGGGTAAGTCTCTTCCAAAGTCTTACCTGCTAAACGATACTTTAAAATTAATTTCATTTCACTAAAATCAAAAGGCCAGATAAAAAAACGAGCGATTTCATCTCCTGGAGAATGACTGTTTATTTCCTGTATAGTTTGCCAATAGTGACTCACCAAAGCTTTATCAATATCATAAATACGGGGAGGAACATTCTGAAAAACATCTCCCCAGTAAGGAATCTCTGCTACTCCCCGTAGAGCCTGCTCTAAGTTTTCTGAACGGAGCAAATTCTCCAGGGTTCTCTGAGTCAAAAGACCTCGCTCTAGTGCTCTTACTCTACCTACTAAATAAGCATAGCGTGTATCTCCACTACCACTAGGCTTTCTCAAATCTGTAATCATTGTTAACCCTCAAAAAGCAGAGCAGAAATTCTTCTTTCGTTCTCTCTAATGTACTCTTCCACCACAGAAACAAAGCTCAAATCTACCATCATACCTCCTCGCCTCAAGAGAAAGCCTCGTTCTATGTCCTCTGCTATTCCACCAAAGCGCAAAGATAAGTTTTTCTCTTCATTTATCTCCTTCACAAAACCACTGCCCCAGATTTCTGCTTCCCGAGGAGCCATCCATACTTCCTCATCTCCGCTAACCACGTACTGGATAAGGAACTCTTTACACCATTCCCTGCCTTCTGTTTCTATCTTTTCTACAAAAGCTGCCACCAAACTCTCCTGTAGTTTCTCCCAGGCCTGATGTTTAACTTTACCCACCTCATTTTTCCCTGCTAATCTTGCCTGGGCAAGCCTGCGCTGGACTTCAAGCTCTACCTCTTTTCTGCGCTCTGCCAATAATCGATCAGCTTCTTCTTTTAATTCCTTCTGAGCCCTTTCCAACTGAGCGCTGGCTCTGGTCCGGGCTTCTTCTAAAATTCTCTTCTTTTTGAGTTCTGCTTCTTCCTCAATTTTCCGCAAAATATCTTCTAAAGGCATAATCTGGCCCCTGTTAAACTTGAATAGAATTCAAAAGAAGAATAGTAGCAAGCAAAGCTAAAACGGCATAAGTTTCTACCATGGCAGGAAGAATAATAGCCCTTCCTGTTTCTTCTGGTCGGCGAGCAATCATCCCAATAGAGGCAGCTGAAGTTCTTCCCTGATAAACTCCTGAAACAAGGCCTACAATGGCTACAGGAAGACAAGCAAATAAGATTTGCAAACCCTGAGCAACGTTTATTTCTACCGGAGTTCCACCAAAAAGACCCAATTTAATTAATACCCAAAATCCAGCTAATAATCCATAGATGCCCTGCGTTCCAGGCAGCGCCTGCATAAGCAAAATTTGCCCAAACTTATTAGGGTCTTCAGTTAACACACCCGCGCCTGCTTCTCCAGCAATGCCTACTCCCATTGCCGAACCAATCCCTGCTAACCCTATAGCCAAGGCAGAACCTAAAAGTGCGAATGCCAGTCCATCAATCATAGATTACAGAACCTCCTTCAGCTTATTTTGACGTATTTGGTTTTATAACCAAAAGGTTTAAAGCTTTTACCTCCATCTTCGTAAAACTTGTTGAAGAACTCTACATACTGCAAACGAGCAGAATGAACAAAAGCACCTAATCCACTCATCAATAAATTGAAAAGGTGAAACACTAAAGCCACTATCAAAGCAATAAGCCATCCAATATAAGGATAACCTCCAAATAAAGACCCTAAAGTACGAGCTAAAATGGCAATGATAGTACTAGAAAGACCTAAAGCAAAAAGACGTGAATAAGAAAGGGTATCCCCCAGATAAGATACCAAATCGTAAAGACTCAAAAGGCCAGATAAAAACTTCATAATGGGATTTTTTTGATGTCTGCCTTGAGTAGCTACTAAAAAAATAACACCCCCTATTATAATAGGTAAAGCCACCGAAGCTAAAAGAGGAGAGACAGCAATGCCCACTATATACATCACTATCGAAACCAAAAATATAAACCAGCTCAAGTGATCCATGATAGCTACAGCATAATTACCTCTCTTCCACTCTTTCATGACAGCAAGCATTATACCCACTAAAATCTGCACTATACCTACTCCCAAAGAAAAGATGAGCATAGGAAGAGGATTATTTAAAGGATCAATAACCATTAAGCCGTTTTTCAGAGTAGTTAAAAAAGATAAAGAGGGAGGAAAATAATCAAAAAGGTCCCCCAGCCAGGAACCAGTAAAAGTCCCCACCAAAATAGCGCCAACTCCTCCCCAGGCTAGCATACGAAGAAAAAGCTTGGTAGAATCAGAAATATCCTGACAAGCGGCAGCAATAAACCCAGAAAGGGCCAATACTAAACCATATATAACATCTCCCAAACACATGCCAAAGAAAAAGAAGAAAAAGCCTGCTACAAAAGGAGTAGGGTCTATTTCAGTATAGTTAGGAAGACCGTAGAGATGAGTTAAAACCGAAAAATTGTTCACCCAGGAATTATTTTCCAAGCTGACGGGTACGCTCTCTCCTTCTTTAGGCTCTCTATGATAAAGAACCCATTCTTTACCCACTTGGGAGATAGATTCTTCTACCAGAGGTAAATCTTCTTTTTTTACCCATCCGCTAATGTAACAAGTCTCTTTAGTTTTCAAAAGCTTGGTTTCACTCTGATAACGCTCCCACAGGCTCAAATAGTAATCATAAGCTATTTTAAATTCTTTCTCAAATTTTTCTTGTAGAGCTGCTTTCTCTATAAGCTTTGATTGTTCCTCTTGAAGCTCACCAATCCGGTGTTCTAAATCTTCTATTATTTCTTGAGGAGTACCTTCAAAAGGCTGAGGAAGGCTCACAGGGGAAAGAGAAAGCTCAGCTAAAACCTCTTCCATAGCTTCCTCTTCGCTTTTATGTATTATCACCCACCATAAAACATTTCCCCCTTTTCCGGGAAATTCTTCTCTCAACCAGGCTAAATTTCTCTCCTTCAATTTTTCTTCTAATGCTTCTTTCTTTTTAGGAGGAAACTCCAGAAGAAAGCTGCGAGTATAGAGAGTACCTCGCAAGTTCTCCAGCGGGACCTCCACCGATTGAATTTTTTTCATAAACTCCAGGTTAGAATTTAACCGATTTAAGTTACTACGAATGTTGTTAAGCTCTTCCTCCCAATCCAGGAAGGTCTTATAAAGAGGAATGTAATCAAAACTACAGCTCAAAAAATCTTCTTTTTCCATATGAATAGGAGAGGGGAAAAGAGACTGAGCAATCCCTAGCTTTTCTGAGCGATATTTATCAATAAAATCTAAGCAATAGCTCAACTCCCCCAGACGGCGTTCTAATTCTCCTAGTTCTACTGAGGGAGAAACAAACTCATCGAACAAGTCTTTTTCGTCTTCTGTTATTTCCAAAACTCCCAAATCTTGCAACTGGTCAAGAATTCCTTTTCGTAGAGAGTGGTGAGCAATAACGCCCACTTTCTCCATCGCACTAATTGCCATATTCTTCTCCCATCTCTTCTACAAGCTGAGAAACAATATCTTTTATCCGGGAAAAAGCAATACTCTCTAACTTTTGAGCTTGATGGTGGAACTCCTCTTCTATCTTCTTCGCTTCTTTTTCTCCCTTCTCAAGCATCTCCCTTCTCAAGGCTTGAGCTTTCTCTTCCACCTCTTGCATAACTTTCTTTCTCATTTCTGTTATCTGGTCTTCTACTCCGGCGATAATTTTAGCCGCTTCTCGCTCAGCGTTGTTTATTTCTCTTTCTTTCAGGTTCTCCAGCTCTCTAATTTCCTGGATAGCTTCTTCAATCATTTTCTTTACCTCCGAACCTGACTAAATAGTCACGGGATATATTAGCAAAAGAGTTTATTATTGGCAAGAAGAAAATGGCTCTATAAGAAAAATATCCAAGCCAAGCACACAAAAAAAATTCCGGATAGAAGGGGATATATCCCCTATAGCCCGGATGCTAAGAAAACACCAACCCCTATTCTATCCTGTCATTGTGAACCATTTACCAAGCCATCTCTAATTTTTCTTTCGGGTCACAGACTGTCACGACGGTTCTACAATATTTAATGTGAAATCGGGTATTGAAAACACCTGCTGACCTCTGTATCCTAAGGATTATTAGCTAAAACTAAAGAAAGGAGGTCAAGAGCTGCAAGATAATTATATCGCAGTAGGATTAGAATTACCACAGCTCCAGATTTTGGAACAAAGAGAGCCGGCAGATCATTTTGAAGTAGTAGTGATGTATCGGCAGGATGAAGTTATCTGTCCGAGATGTGGTCAAATAACCAATAAGGAGCATGATCGGAGACCATAGAGAAAGAAAGATAGGATGCTGAGAGATAAAGAAGTATTTCTCATTCTGATGAAGAGGAGGTTTAGGTGTCCTTCCTGTGGTAAGGTATTTACTGAACCAGATGTAGTATGTGGCTGGAGAAGGAGATCTACTCAGCGCTTTCGGGAATACTTAGGAGAAGAAGCTCTCCACCAGACAGTAAGAAGAGTAGCTCAGAAAGAAGGAGTAGGGGAAAGCGGAGATCGGAGATGTGTGACTGAGGAGGTAGGAAGAAGACTGGAAGTCAGAAAGAGAGCAGATACTCCTAAATTTATAGGAGTAGATGAGTTTTCAGTTAGGAAAAACTATCTCTATCATACTCTATCATACTGCCATCTGCAATTTAAGAGAGGGGGAAATAATGGAGGTGATAGAAGGAAGAGGGCAAAAGAGGTTAGAGGAGTATGGGGATAAACTTCCCTCACCTGAGAGAGTTAAAGCGGTAGTTATAGACATGCATGAGCCTTTCCGCCAGGCCATCTGGATGGTCTTACCTCAGGCCAAGATAGTGGTGGATAAGTTTCATTTCTTAAAGCAGGTCCAGGTTGCTTTAGATAAGGTGAGGAGCAGGTTGCAGAAAGGAGAAGGAAACTCTTTTCCTTTTATCCGGAACTAGAGAGGAAGGACTGAGATTATTAGAGGAGAGAATATCTGGTACTGATTTACCTGAATTTAAAGCTCTTCTCTCTACTATTGCCCATTGGCGAGAGGAGATATTAAATTATTTTGATTATCCTATAACCAATGGGTTTACTGAAGGGAAGAATAACCGGATTAAAACTATAAAGAGGATGGCTTATGGTTATCGTAATATGGATAACTTCCGGATGAGAATATTAGCTACTAATCCAGGTTATGAGGTTAAAGTTTCACACTTATTGATGTAGAACCGCGAAGTTTTAGTAGTGTGAACCCACTGTAAGGGTATTTTTCTGCCTTTACCTGTAAACGTTGAGCATTTGCTTTTAATAATAAGAACCATACTAATTCATCTATTAAATTAAGCATTTTTTACTCCTTACCATGGTGGAAGAAGAAAAGTGCTTCAATGCCTTCTTTTTCACAAAAGGTTCGCCACCTTTCTTCTTCGTTATCCCAATATTTTGAATCTGGAGCATATATTTTTTTCAATTTTAATGGGAGGTCAGGAGATATTTTTTCCAGAACATTCTGTACTTTGTTTAAGTTTGTAGGGCGGATATTAAGATTTTCAAACATTAGAAAGTCCGAATAAGGGATAGTTTCTTTAATAATCTCGGCTACATCTGTAATAAATGGAATAAGGGGAGACAAGAAGGTATATGTTCTGATACCTTCTTCTTTACACCTCTTAAGTGCTTGAAGCCTTGCTCCAGGCGAGGATGCAAGCGGCTCTAACTTACGAGAAATTTTTCTATCTAATGTTGATATCGAGACGCCGACTGTCACATCCTCAAATTGCTTCAATATATCTAAGTCACGTAATACTAATGATGACTTTGTTAGTATTTCAATTTTAGGTTGTGCCGGAATTAAAGCCATTAATAACTTTCGTGTGAGCTCATATTTGCTTTCGATGGGCTGGTAGGCATCTGTAACTGAACTAAACAGTAATCGTTTATCTTTATATTTCATCGGTTTAATTATATTCACAGCATTAATTTTTACATCAACAAACGTTCCCCAT
>NZ_JAAYFP010000149.1:0-5725 GCF_012728195.1 Candidatus Sordicultor fermentans | reverse complement strand
GGCAAAGACCGAGATTTTTCCGCTCACAGAGGCCAACCGTGTTTTTCAGTTGTTGAAAGAAAGCAAAATTAAAGCATCGGCTGTGCTTAAACCAGAAACGTAAAGAGAATTCATCACCCGCAGCCCACAAATATTTTTACCATCTCCCCATATTGTGAATTCCCGGGGGGGGGTTAATTATAAATCTGGATATCGTCTATATAGGTGCTATCCGGATTTGCCAGGAAGAATGAGATCATATTGGTGTAAAATGATTGCAATAGTTTTAGAGGAGAAATATCTTAAAGGAACTAAAAAATAGGGTAAGAGCATGTTGGATTGTTTAGTCAAACGACAGTTAAATAATAATATAAAGGTACAGACAAGAAGAAGAAGTGCTGAGTAGAAGGGTGTTACAAAGGTTTTTGCGGTTAAGTGTATCATCTAAAGAATAGGCTGTGTAGTTGCTTTTTAATGTTTTTTTCTTCTAAGAGCTATGAAGAGACACTCCTTTATAGCTTTGTTGTTCTGTGCTATTTAGTCACTTACTTGCTAAAGGTGGAGGATTTCAATTTTGAAATAGTGAACAAAGGTCAAATTTTCTTATTGACAGCTCCAGAGGTAATGAATATACTTTAATTGTGTCTTAAATGATTTTCAAAGAGAGATGTTTTTACAATTAAATTATTTGCAATAAGTAATACAAAAAATCAATAGGAGGTGATTGGGTATGAAAAAGGCTTTAATTAGTTTTTTGTTAGTATTGGCTATAGTTTTTTCTTTTGCTCTTGGAGTTGGAGCAGAAGAGCAGCATGAAATTGCAGTGGTGGTTAAGGTTGCTGGAATTCCCTGGTTCAGTCGCTTGGAAGAAGGAGTGAAACAGGCAGCCAAAGATTTTGGGGTAAATGCTTATATGGTTGGGCCAACTACTGCTGACCCTGCTCCTCAAGTCCAGATGGTAGAAGATTTGGTTACCCGGGGAGTAGATGCGATATGTGTGGTTCCCAGTGATGCCAAATCCTTGGCTCCAGTGTTTAACCGGGCTAGAGAGCAAGGGATAGTGATTCTCACTCATGAATCGCCGTTTGAGACCGAAGCTGTAGATTGGGATGTAGAGACTATTGATAGTGTGCAATATGGAAAAGCTCCTGTTGATGCTATAGTCGAAAAATTAAAAGAAACAGGAGAGCTGGAGAAATACACCCCTGAAAATCCAGCTGGTTTTGTCATGCTGGTAGGAAGTTTGACTGTTCCTCTCCACAACTTCTGGGCTGATACTGCTCTGGAGCATGCTGCTGAAAATTATCCCTTCCTGAAAGAACTAACTTCCAGACTTCCCACTGCTGAAAGCGTGGAAGACTCCCGGGCAGCCGTATTAGACCTTATCACTACTTATGGAGACCAGCTTAAGGCAGTCATTGGTTGGGGAAGTTTAGGACCTGTTGGAGCAGCGCAAGCGGTTACGGAGAAGGGAATGGAAGACCAAATCATTGTAGTGGGGAGTGCTATTCCTTCCACCGTGGCTCCTTATCTACGTACCGGGGCGGTAGATTGGGCTCAACTTTGGGATCCCAGGGACGCTGGTTATGCCATGGTGTATATTGCTAAACAAATGCTTGATGGAGAAGAAATAGTCGAAGGAATGGAAATACCAGGCATGGGTCCTATAAGCATTGATGGGAAAGTAATCTCGGTTAACCAGATCAAGGTAATGAGAACTGCCGAAGAAGCAGAGGCTTTAGGCTTCTAAAGAGGGGGGGGATGTCCCCCCTCTTCTTTTTTAAATATTCGGAGGAGAGTTGAAGCATTGTCTCAGAAAATCGAGGAAGATCAAAAAAAGCCCTATTTAGTTCTCCAGAATGCGAGCAAAAGATATGGTGGAGTAGTGGCCTTAGATGGAGTGGATCTTACTATTTTACCTGGTGAAATTCATGGTCTGGTGGGAGAAAATGGTTCGGGAAAAAGCACTCTGGTGAAAATTATAACCGGGGTGGTCAGGCCAGAAAAGGGAGCAAAGGTTGAAATTAGCGGCCAGAAGGTAGAGATAGCCAATCCTTTTGATGCCTTTCGTTTGGGGATTTACGTGGTTCACCAAGATTTGTCCTTGTTTCCCAATTTATCAGTAGCAGAGAATATATTTTCTCACCGTTATTTAGAGAAAGCCCAAAAGCTGGTAAACTGGAAAGAAATCAAAGCAGAAGCTACCCGAGTGATGGATAAATTGGGGGTAGATATTGACCCGGAAATTGAAGTAAGCCGCCTCTCGGTTGCTGACCAACAATTGGTAGCTATCTCACGAGCAATTGCTGTTGATGCTCGATTTATCATCCTTGATGAGCCCACTTCTTCTCTCACTCGTAAAGAAGTAATCCGATTGTTTGCCTTTATTCGAGAGCTTAAAGCTCGGAATATTTCCATTTTGTTCATTAGCCATCGGCTGGATGAGGTGCTGGAAATCAGTGACCGGATAACTGTTCTCCGGGATGGGAAAAAAGTGGGGACTTTCCAGCGAGAAGAAGTGGATAAAAAGCGGCTTTCTTTTCTCATGACCGGTAAAGAAATCTCTTCTCGCCCTGTTGAGGCTGGAGCCTATCCGAGAGAGGAAGAAATTCTAAGAGTAGAAAATCTTACTAAAAAAGGCCATTATGAAAAGATAAGTTTTTCTCTCTACCAGGGTGAAATTTTAGGATTAATCGGTCCTCGGGGGTCTGGTCGCACGGAGCTTGCCCTTACTCTCTTTGGATTAAATCCCCCTGATGAAGGGAAAATATATTTTGAAGGTAAACCTCAAGTTATAAGTTCCAACCAGGTAGCTATTGGCTTGGGAATTGGCTATGTTCCAGAAAATAGATTAGTTCAAGGGTTAGTGCTGGACCACAGTGTAGAGAATAATTTAGTAATCACTGTGCTAGACCAAATAATCAACGGGATGGGGTTGATCGATTTCCAGAAGAAAAGAAGTGTGGCAGAAAAAGCCGTTCAGGAATTTAATATTAAGACCGAAAGTATGGAAGCACCGGTGAAAAATCTCTCTGGAGGTAACCAGCAAAAAGTGGTGTTAGCTAAGTGGATTTTAACATCTCCGCATCTGCTTATTCTCGATACCCCCACTCATGGGGTAGATGTGGCAGCTAAAGAAAGCATTTATCAGTCTATTCGAGAATTATCCCAGAAAAATCTCAGTCTGATATTTATATCTGATGAGGAAACCGAAGTTTTGAATAACTGTGACCGAATTTTAGTTATGAAAAATGGCCAGATAATCAGGGAATTTTCTCCTGCTGAGGTATCAGAAGAGGAACTCAGAAAAATCATTCTGGAATAAAAGGGAGGAAAGATATAATTTGATTAATAAAAAGATCTTTCAGCAGACTGAATTTTACCTTCTGGGAATTATCATTGTTCTTTCCTTTTTTCTTACTCTGGTGAACCCCAAGTTTCTTACTCTGGAGAACTGGTTTGATATGTTACGAAGTAATACTTTTTTAGGCATCCTGGCTCTGGGGGAACTGGTGGTTTTGATTTCTGGAGGGATAGATGTCTCTTTCACCGCTACTGCTACTATTGCTCAGTACATTATGGGTTTGATAATAACTACTTATTATATAGATAATGTCCTCGTAGCATTTTTAATTCCTATACCTATTGGGATTGCTCTGGGGGCTATAAACGGTATTTTAGTCTATTACACTAAAGCTCATCCGGTGATAATCACCATATCCACTCTCAATGCTTTCTTCGGTTTTTTGATGTTTTTTAGTGGAGGAAAATGGATATACAATTTTCCTCCTTCTTTCCGAAATTTCTCCCGGGTGCAGCTTTTTTCTTTGACTAATCCCCAGGGAGTGAAATATGGTTTCTCGATTTTTATCCTTATATGGATAATTTTGGCTATCTTTACCTGGGTTATACTCAAATACTTCCCTATTGGGCGGAAAATCTATGCCATGGGTGGCAATATGGAAGCTGCTCGGAGAGCAGGGTTTAACATCTTTCGGGTTCAATTATTTGTTTATTGTTTTATGGGAGCTCTGGCCGGTCTGGCTTCTTTTGTTCACGCTTCTTTAAACCAGATGATTCAACCCAATTCTTTGGTGGGAGGAGAACTGGATGTTTTAGCTGCTGTTATCCTAGGAGGAGCTAGCGTTTTTGGGGGCTCGGGTAGTGCTTTAGGGGCTTTTTTGGGAGTTTTATTGATTGCCATCATTAAAAATGGCTTGATTTTAATGAAAGCTTCAGCTTACTGGCATGAAGTCATAATGGGAGCCATAATTGTAGTCGCAGCAGGTATTAGCGCTTATCAGCGAAAATCTCAGGCAAAAAGAGAGGGTGAAATTCTTGTCCAGTAATCCCTTTTTAAAGCGCAGAAATCCCCAGCTTCTTATTCTGGTTATCATATTAATAGCTATATTTTTGCTATTTGGCTTGCTTACTAAAGGTAAGATTTTTGAACCTCGGAGCTTGCAGGCTATCGCTTTTCAATTGCCTTTACTGGGTCTTTTAACTTTAGCTCAGATGTCTCCCATGTTAACCGGGGGGATTGACCTATCGATAGTTTCCACCGCTAACCTTTCAGCGATTGTAATTGCCTTATCTATGACCCAGTTTGAACTTTCACCTTTTTGGGCCATTGTTTTAGGCTTGCTTCTCTCTCTGGGGTTAGGAGTTCTAAAAGGGACGCTGGTGGCTTTTTGCTCTATACCGGCTATGATTGCTACTCTGGGTATGATGATTTTTATCAGAGGAATAGCTCTGGTTGTAACTAAAGGATACGTAATAGCTGGTTTTCCCCGGAGTTTTCTTTTCCTAGGAGATGGCACGGTTTTAGGTATTCCCATGCCTTTTATCATCTTTTTGATTACAGCTGCATTTATGTCTCTTCTTTTGGATCGAACTCCTTTTGGTATTCAATTATATCTTTTAGGTTCTAATCCTACCGCTACTCTTTTTTCCGGGGTCAATAATAGGAGGGTTATTTTCCGGGTGTATCTCCTCTGTAGTTTTTTAGCTGGGGTAGCCTCAGTAGTCATGACTGCTCGGTTCAATGCTGCTCAGGCAGGCTATGGAGAATCATACCTTCTGCTCACTGTATTGGCCTGTGTGTTAGGAGGAGTAAACCCCGCTGGAGGATTTGGAAAGGTAGGTGGTTTAATTCTATCTATGGTGGTTTTACAGGTAGTAGCTACCGGTTTTAACCTTTTAGGGCTTAGTTCTCATTTAGCCAGTGCTCTGTGGGGTATCATTCTTGTCTCTGTTATATTGACTAATCGGTTGATTTTTGCCCGAGAGACTTAGGTTGTAGCTAACCGCGAAATCTATGGTGACGCTTCTTTGCTCGGCACTTCGTTTTCTTTGTCCCGGGTGCTAATCGCAAGTTTTGCATAGCATCCTGATGGTATCATAGTCCTTTTGGGATTTGCATCTTTATTTCCCGTGATAATTTCGTTTTTAAATTTGTTGAGACTCAAAAAAGAGAAACAACTGTGTACCGAGGGAGATACAATTTCTCTCTTAACGCTGGAGAAAGGATGTTCAAGCGTTAAGCTTTAGTTTTTTCTTATCTTTTATCTTTTAATTTCACACCTTAGGTTGTTCTATGATAACTTGCTTTTCTCATTTTCTCAGAGGAAGAGAAGCCACTCTTGCCTTGAGCTTCTTCCTGGAAGGGCTCTTCTTCTGTCATTTCTGAAATCTTTCATCGATAACCCACTCTCCCACGCCATTTCCGAGGTTAGTAGCCGGGAAT
>NZ_JAAYFP010000148.1:0-8715 GCF_012728195.1 Candidatus Sordicultor fermentans | reverse complement strand
TCTGTGATAATGTCATCTGAAAAATTCTTGTAAGTTTGTTTTTAACGAAGTAGGACTTTTACCCGCAAGACGAGAGTGAAAATTCTCGCAGTTTGAGCGACATATAAGTTGTGAAGAGGAGTGGAAGTTATTTTCCATTCTCTCTAAAAGATACAGATTCCATGGCTTTCTAAGGAAACAGCAGGGAAAGAATTGAGCCAGTCGGGAAGAAGAAATAAAAGGTTGGGAGTGAGATTCTCTTTCGCTGAGAAGGATGAAATAAAAAAGCAAGAACTACCGGGAAAGACGTTTTTTCTCTCCCAGTATAAAAAAAGACCTCTTTATAAACCCGGCAATAAGGGGAAACCGATCCCTTATAACCTAATTTCTTTTTTGCTACCCCTGAATGGTCCTATCACCTTTTTGTTCGCCACCCCGGCAACTTTCGAGCCGTTTTTAGCCTGCCCCTGAATGGTTTTGTCATCCCATTGTCTGTCACCCCTGAATGTCTCTGCGAGAGGTCCACAGTATTCAAGAATATTTGGATGCTTGATAAAAGACTTCAGGCATGGCAGAGAAGGCGGGTTTCCCGCTAAATTTCAGGAATGACGGACTCTGAGCTATAATAGGGAAGAAAAGCTTCCTCTTATAATCCTCCGAAAGACAATAATATAAAAAAACAAAAAATGTAAAAAGCAAAGCCTGCGGAGGAAGAAAAGCATCTTTTTCAGTCATGGAAATAGACAGTTTACGACGTAGGTGTAAGACGTAAAAAATAAAGGCAGAATAAAAAACAAAAGTTAGCTGAGGGGAAAACTGAGGAATAAAAAGTATCCCTCACTGAGATGATCCGAATTTTTTACCCAACGTAACCGGCTTTCAAATCTTGAGTGGTTTAGCATGCTTTGCGGGATATTATAAAAAAGGAAAAAAAATAGACGGAAGCAATTTTCTACCGGTGGTTTTTGACAGAGAGAATAAGCATTTGCTATAATGGTGTGACTCTAAAGTAGAGGTGATATAAAGCCATGAAAAAAGGAATTCATCCCGAATATAAAGAAACTCGAGTAATTTGTGCCTGCGGTAACACTTTTGTTACCCGTTCCACCAGATTCCCTGAAATCAAGGTGGAAATTTGCTCTAAATGCCATCCTTTCTTTACCGGACAACAGAAGTTAGTAGATACTGCAGGGAGAGTAGAGAAATTCCGTAATAAATATGGAGATAATTATTAATTTCGCTTCCTCAGGTAGCTATCTTTTCTAGCTACATCATTCTGCGATGATGAAAGTAACTCTTCTGAGTTATACACCTGATCCTGAGATTACCGTTGCCTTAGCTGCTCGTACTTGTTATAGCAGCAAGCTTCCTCTTGCTATCTCAAAGGAGCGAGCGGAACACCTGATTCGGGAACTCATCGAACGAGGCCATGAATCAGTGTTAGAGCATGCTTCTTTTACTTTTGCCATTGAAGGTATATCACGGGTAACTTCTCATCAACTGGTGAGGCATCGTCTGGCTTCTTATTCTCAACAGAGCCAGCGTTATGTCTCTGTAAAAGAAGCTGATTTTATAATTCCCCCTTCTGTTGTTGAGAATTCAGAGGCTCAAGAACTATTTTGTAAAGCTATAGAGGAAAGTAAAAAAGCTTACCAGGAACTGATAAATTTGGGAATACCTCAAGAAGACGCCCGTTATATGATGGCGCAGGGTATAGCTACTAACCTGGTTCTGTCGGCTAATGCTCGGGAGCTATTGCACATCTTTCGCCTGCGGCTGTGCAATAGAGCTCAGTGGGAAATTCGAGAATTGGCTCAAAAAATGTTAGAATTAGTAAAAGATTTGGCTCCAGCAATTTTTGAATGGGCTGGACCTCCTTGTGTAGAGGGAGAGTGTCGAGAGGGAGAGAATAGTTGTGGAAAACCCTGGAAAAAAAGAGAAAAATAAAGTGAAATTCGATGTAGGAGGACAGGCTCTCATCGAGGGGGTGATGATGCGCAGTCCTTTTCGTTTAGCCACGGCGGTGCGCAAACCTAACGGTGATATTGCATTAGAGGTAAAAGAGCAAAGACCTATTGCTCAGAAATATCCTTTCTTATCCTGGCCTATAATTAGAGGAGTGGTGGGATTAATTGATTCTTTGGTAGTGGGTATCAAAGCCCTTTCTCACTCTGCTTCGCTGGCACTCGAGGAGGAAGAAGAGAAATTGAGCAGTATGGATATCGGGATTTCTATCCTTTTGGCTCTGGGAATTTTTGCCGGTTTGTTTATAGCTTTGCCTGCCTTTCTTTCTTCTTTAGTTGATCAGTTTATATCTTCTACTTTCGTTTATAACCTGGTGGAGGGATTAATTCGTATAGGGATTTTTTTAGCCTATTTATTATTAATATCCCAGATGAAAGACATCAGACGAGTGTTCGAATATCATGGAGCAGAGCATAAAGCTATTTTTACTTGGGAAAACGGTGAGGAGCTTACTCCAGAAAATGCTCGAAAGTTTACTACCCTTCATCCTCGCTGTGGAACCAACTGGTTAATTATAGTGCTGGTAATCAGTATATTTGTTTTCTCTTTTCTGGGTAGGCCAGGGCTAGTTACGAGGATAGTAAGCAGGGTATTGCTTATTCCTTTAGTAGCAGGTCTGGCTTATGAGGCGATTAAAATTTTGTCCCGGTATCAAGACAATCGCTTAGCTTATATTTTAACTTTGCCCGGTTTACTTCTGCAGCGCATTACCACTCGAGAGCCGGATGATAGTCAGCTGGAGGTGGCTTTTGCTGCTTTGAAAGGGAGTTTAGGGGAGGATAATTATGTGGCGGGAGAAAATAGGAGAGATAGTTAAGGAATATCAAGATTTGACTCAAAAAATAGCCAATCCTCAATCAATGAAGGATATGGCTACTTACCGGAGCTTAACTCAAGCTCTGGCTGAGATAGAGCCTGTAGTCGGGAAGTACGAAGAATATGAGAAAAAAGAAAGAGAGCTGGAAGAGAATCGGGAGCTTCTCCGTGTAGAAAGTGACCTGGAGCTCCGTGCTCTTTTAGAAGAAGAAATAGAGAAGTTAAAAACTTCCCTTCAAGAATTGGAAGAAGAACTCAAATTAATGCTCATCCCCCGGGACCCCCGAGATGAAAAAAACACCCTGGTGGAAATTCGAGCTGGCACAGGAGGGGAAGAAGCAGCCTTATTTGTAGCTGATCTTTTCCGAATGTACAGTCATTATGCAGAGCGCAATGGTTGGAAAGTAGAAGTAATGAGCTCTAACCCAACGGAGCTGGGGGGATTTAAGGAAATAATATTTGCTGTAGAAGGAAAAGGAGCTTATAGTAAATTTAAATTTGAAAGTGGAGTGCATCGGGTGCAGAGAGTCCCGGTAACTGAGGCAGGAGGGCGTATTCACACCTCTACGGCTACTGTGGCAGTACTTCCGGAAGCTGATGAGGTAGATGTAGAAATCAGGCCGGAAGACATACGGGTAGACGTGTATCGTTCCTCAGGTCCGGGAGGACAAAGCGTCAATACTACTGACTCTGCTGTTCGGGTTACCCATATCCCCACAGGAATGGTAGTAACTTGCCAGGATGAAAAATCCCAGCATAAAAATAAAGCTAAGGCTTTGAGAATTTTGCGTAGCCGTCTACTGGAAATGGAAAGAGAAAGCCAGAAAGAAGAAATAGACCAGGAAAGAAGAGTACAAATTGGTAGCGGGGAGCGAAGCGAAAGAATCCGCACTTATAACTTTCCTCAAAATCGGGTTACTGACCACCGAATTAACTTAACTCTTTATCGTCTGGAGTCAGTTCTGGAAGGAGAACTGGATGAAATAATCGAGGCTTTAGCGGCAGAAGAAAAAATGAGAACGCTAGAAAAAGTGAGTTAAATGCCCTCAGTTAAAGAGGTGTGGCAAGGCTTAGTAAAAGACTTAAAAGAACACTCTTTTTCTTCTCCTGCGAGAGAGGCTCGCTTGCTTTTAGCCTCTGTTTTAGAAGTAGAGCCTTCTCGAGTTTATCTTTTCTGGGATGAGGAGCTTCCCCCCCCAAAATTAACTCACCTGCACGATATTTTCAAGAAACGCTTGCAAGGCGTTCCCATCCAGTACCTTGCCGGGGAATGGGAATTCTTCTCTCTTCCTTTTCGCTTAAAAAAAGGAGTGTTTATCCCTCGTTTAGATACAGAAAGCTGGGTGGAAGAAGCTATTGTTTATCTTCGCTCCTTACCGGAAGAAAAAATAATGGTTTGCGATATGGGCTGCGGGAGTGGAGTAATTGGCATATCCTGTGCTTTCTGGGTAGAAAACCTCTATTTATATGGAGCAGATATTTCCCCGAAAGCAGTGGAGCTATCAAAGGAAAATGCTCACCTTTTAGGAGTGGAGAAAAGAAGCGTTTTTCTTCTATCTGACCTTTTTTCTGCTTTTCCCCCTGTTAAGTTTGACGTTATTCTTTCTAACCCCCCCTACGTCAGAGAGGAGGACTGGGATTCTCTATCTCCCGAAATTAGACTCTATGAACCTCGGGAGGCACTTCTTGCTGGAGAAGAAGGGCTAGATATGATAGAGAGAGTTTTAAAAGAAGGGGAGTCTTTCTTAAAAGAAGGGGGGTTATTTTTCTTAGAACATGACCCGGAGCAAAAAGAAGCCATACAAAAATTAGCTGATACTCTTTTTCTGGAATATCTACGTTCTATTCCTGACCTTTCAGGGAGAGAAAGAGCCAGTGTAATTCGGAAAAGGAGGAGTAAAAATGAAACTGCTTATAGGTAGCGACCATGGAGGTTTTGAGCTGAAAGAAGACCTCAAGATTTTTATTCAGGAGCTGGGATATGAGGTAAAAGATTACGGGACCTACGATATTCAATCTTGTGATTATCCTGATGTAGCTTTTCAGGTGGCAGAAGATGTAGCAAAAGGGGAGGGAGAAAGAGGGATTCTGGTCTGCGGAACCGGTATTGGTATGTCCATTGCTGCCAATAAAGTTAAAGGAATAAGGGCTTCACTATGCCATGATACTTTTTCCGCCCGTTTTGCCCGGGAACACAATGATGCCAATATTCTCACCTTAGGAGGAAGGGTAGTGGGGAAGGGCCTGGCTCGGGAAATCGTCCGGATATGGTTAGAGGCTAATTTTACTGGAGAAAGGCATGCTCGCCGGTTGAATAAAATAGAGGAATACGAGAAGAATGAAAGATAGACCGGATTGGGATACCTATTTTATGTCTATTGCTCATCTTGTGAGTACTCGCTCTACCTGCCTGCGCCGCCAGGTAGGGGCAGTTATGGTGAGAGACAAACAAATCTTGACTACCGGGTATAATGGAGTTCCCCGAGGGATAACCCACTGTACCCCGGAGAACTGTTTACGCAGCGTGAAAGATATTCCTTCTGGTCAACAGCAAGAATTGTGTAGAGGATTACACGCTGAGCAGAATGCTATAATACAGGCAGCCTTACATGGAGTAAGCACTAAAGACGCTACTCTGTATTGTACTCACAAACCTTGCATTTTATGTGCTAAAATGCTAATTAACGCTGGAGTAGTGAGGATAGTATATCAAGATTTCTATCCCGATCCTTTAGCTGACGAAATGTTAGAAGAAGCAGGAATAGAAATGTGCATCTGGGAGGGGCGGGTGATATCCCGTTGAAACAGGTTCTGTTTTTTAGTTTTCTATCTTGTATTTCGGCTGTGGTCGTAGTTCCCTTCGTTATCCACTTCAGTGAAAAGAAAAAATGGTTAGATATGCCGGATGGGAAGAGGAAGGTCCATGTTAAACCTGTTCCTCACCTGGGAGGAATTGCTTTATTTCTTGCTTTCTTTTTGGCTGTTTTTTTTCTCTCTCTTCTGGGTTACTTCTCTTTTCCCTTTTACCTTCTGGCAGGAGGGGGAGTTATATTTCTCACCGGTTTAATAGATGACCTTCTATTCCTACCTCCCTGGGGGAAGCTCATAGGACAAACATTAGGTGCTCTTATCCTTATTGCAGGAGGGGTTACCATTCAGTTTTTTACCCTTCCCTGGGATACAATGATTTATCTGGGCAATTGGGGTTACCCTCTGACATTACTCTGGATAGTAGGGATAACTAACGCTTTAAATCTTATCGATGGTATGGATGGCTTATCCGCTGGTATAGGAGCTATTGCTTCTTTTACCCTGGGAATCATTGCCTGGCAGGAGGGAAGAATAGAGCCAGCGGTTTTATCTTTTCTTCTTACGGGAGCTACTGTTGGATTTTTATTCTACAATTTTCCTCCAGCGAAGATTTTTCTGGGAGATAGTGGTGCACTATTTTTAGGGGGAATGCTGGCTACCATATCGGTGCAGGGAGCAGTTAAAAGTGCTGCTACTTTCACTCTGGCTATTCCCATTTTGATTTTAGGGGTTCCTATTCTGGATACTTTCTTTGCTATCATTAGGAGGAGTAAGAATCACTTACCGGTATCTTCTGCTGATCGGGGACACCTCCATCATCGTCTTTTAGAGCGGGGGTACTCCCCCCGAAGGGTGGTGGTTTTGTTCTATATAATAAGCATCTTTTTGGGGGTAATAGCTATCATTGTTAATACTTTTGTTCGAAATGGTACTTACTCTCTGCTCCTTCTGCTCCTTCTTTTTGCTCTCTTCTGGCGATGGGGGAAGAGCCTGGGAGTGTTTGATATACCAGAAGGGAAAAAAACTGTTGAAAAAAGTTAAAACTTTTTTTGTTCTGGGTACTCGCCCTGAGGTTATAAAGCTGGCTCCAGTTATTTCTTCTCTTTCCCGGGAAAAAGAATTTGAGATTAAAATCGTAAATACCGGTCAACATCGGGATATGGCTGGCTATTTTCTTCAACTTTTTGGACTTTCTCCTCACTATGATTTAGATGTTATGGCTGCTAAACAATCTCTTTTTTATCTTACCTCCCGGATTATAAAAGGGTTAGAGGGAGTTTTCTCTCAAGATAGGCCAGATTTAGTCGTAGTGCAGGGAGACACTACCAGCGCTTTTTGTGGAGCTCTTGCTGCTTTTTACGATAAAATAAACTGCGCTCATGTAGAGGCGGGCTTGCGTACCAGAGAAAAGTACAGTCCTTTCCCGGAAGAGATGAACCGCGTTTTAATCAGCAATCTTGCTGATTTACACTTTGCACCTACTCCTCACTCTCGGAAAAATCTCCT
Organism: Candidatus Sordicultor fermentans; assembly: GCF_012728195.1. Lineage (NCBI taxonomy): Bacteria > Pseudomonadati > Atribacterota > Atribacteria > Atribacterales > Candidatus Caldatribacteriaceae > Candidatus Sordicultor > Candidatus Sordicultor fermentans. The sequence goes on along the minus strand of NZ_JAAYFP010000148.1, from coordinate 1,578 downwards.
CAAGGAAGGAATAGAGGAGGAAAAAATCTACGTTACCGGTAACACTATCGTGGACGCTCTTTTCCAGGTTTTAGAGAAAAACCTGCCTTTCCAGAATGAAATTCTTCTCCGGGAGATAGGAGAGGAGGAAAATTTAAAAATAATAACAGTCACTGCTCATCGTCGAGAAAACTGGGAAGTAGGGATAGAAGAGGTCGCGAAAGCTCTCCGAACCCTGGGAGAAAGATTACCAGAGATAAAAATTTTTTTTCCTCTTCATCCCAATCCGGTGGTGAGGGATAAAATTATCCCTCTTCTCTCTACCACCTCTCAGGTTTTTCTCTTAGAACCGCTGAATTATTTTGATTTTGTCAAGCTTCTTTCCCGGAGCACTCTTTTAATCAGTGATTCAGGGGGGGTGCAGGAGGAAGCTTCGGCTCTGGGAGTACCAGTTTTAATTACTCGAGACTTTACCGAAAGGCCGGAAGTGATAGAGGCGGGTCTCGGGTATCTGGTAGGTTGTAACCAGAATGAAATCGTATCTTTAGCCACCAAGCTTTTGGAGGAAAGAGAAGAGAGGAAGAGCCGGTTGGTTTTTGGTGATGGACAGGCTTCCTCACGGATCGTCCAGATTTTGCGGCGCTTCCTGAAACTGGATTTTTCTCCCTTTGAAGAGTTTACTCCCCGATAGCTTTTTTCTGTTTTCTGAATTGGCTCCCCGGTCCAGTCAAAATCAACCTCAGGAATTTTTCTTTGAGTTTTTTAGCCCTTTTCAGCTCTTCTTGCTCTTTTATTACTAAATATTGAGTTATTTCTTTCATTATCTTGTGAGGATGCACCCCCATATTTACTGGATATTCTTGCCTAATCTTTTCTCATTCACTGTCATTGTGCTATCAGCTTTTAGAGATGCATCATAATAATATTGCGGATGTGCCCATTTTCTTATCTTTCTCCGGTCATTTTATTACTAAAGGAATTTCTCCGAGAATTTTTGAAGATGACATTATTACAGAATAGCCACACGAGACAACTTGGAGGTTTGATAAACTCTATGAATATCGTTTATAATTTGCTGCAACAAATGAAAAATCCAGAGAAAAATAAACCATCGTCAGAAGTCGATATCAAAAAAGCCAGTCAGGCAAGACTGGGTCTTTGTTCCCTTACGATCTTGTTCTTGTAAACAAGATAAAAACCGTCAAAGAACATCGCTGATATCCTGTTGATAAATACTGATCATTTTCAAATACTAATGGAAATTTAGAGACCGGAAAATCTAAACAGATCCTGTTATGTAGCCGGTTTTTCTACAAGTGTTAACGCAGGAGCCCTGAATGGAGTTAAGGAGCTTCAAAATAATCTCAACATGTCAGAGCGGTTCAGAAAATCTTTGAGCATGCCTGCAAAATTACGGGAGAACACTTAATGCATTAAGGCACGGCCTTGCAACGTGTTTACCAAAAAGCGGAGTCGATTTCATATACATTCAAGAATTATTAGGTCATAAAAATAGTAAGATAAATAACAGAAATTTATACTCAATGTTAGTGCGGAAAGCTCTGGCAAAAAAGTCTTTTAGATGGTTTAAGCCTGAGC
>NZ_JAAYFP010000147.1:0-11850 GCF_012728195.1 Candidatus Sordicultor fermentans | reverse complement strand
TTAAAAAGCACTTTACGACCCCGTACTGGGGTCTCCTTAATGGTGAAGAAGGTCTGGTAAGCATCAGCATGGTTACTCACTAATTGCCCGGTCTCCAACTCTGTTTTGTAGGTCAGTAGATCTTCCATAAAGCTATCAGTGTCTTCAGCTAAGACATGGGCATTATAGTAAAGGTGAACATAGCAACGCCGCCGTTTTTGACCCCAGGAGTATAGGTGGGTATGGACATAGAGAACTTCCCCTTCCAGCTTGCGATAGTTATCCGGGTCTTGGATAGTTGTCCTTACTTGGTCAATCAGGTTCTGCACCCATTTACGTTGGATGGGCACTGCCAGGATGAATTTATAGTGAGCTGCCAACAGCTGGTCTACATTTTTCTGGCAGTAGAAACCTTTATCCAACACCAGGTGCAGTTTAGCCAGTTCCAAATAGCTGAAAGTCTTTAAAAGGTGAGATAGAGTACTGACATCACTGATGTTACCAGGTAGCCGGTGGTAGTAAATAGGTAGCTGGCTTTTCTGACCAAAAAGCAGGGCTAAGTTGATCTGCTTCAGGTTTTCTCGGTCCCGGTTGTAGCCATATTTGAGATACTCATTCAGCTCCCCATAGGAAGAAACAGAGGTAATGTCATAACATAGGTAATCATTTTCTAACACTTTCTGTCCCCAATTTTTAAAGAAGGTCTTCTGGCCGTCAGTTCCTAAGGTGCGTAAGATTTCACTGATACGCTGACTGGTCAGCTCTTGTCCTAAAGGATGGGCATGACTTTTGCTCCAGGCTCTGCAGTGGGAGAGGGGTCCACCTCTAGTGGTGATATAGTAAGCCATACTCAGGAGTTCACGGTATACCTGGGGGAAAGAGGCTTTGAGTATTTTGTCCAGTTCCAGCTCCATTGTAATTTTATCCAATAGCAGAGTTGGCCCTACCACCACGCTAGTGGCGGTGACAGCCGGATCCCTAATAGCTGCCTGTATTGGGTTTAGTCGCTTAGAGGGGATGAACTCACCAGTTACCGGGTCCAGCTTGCCTATACAAACCTGCTGGTTACGGGGTTGTTTCTTCTCTTTATCCCAAATAGAGGTAGCTTCATAAACATAGGTAACACCGGTTTTCTTGTTCACCTGATGAACACGGTAGGTCATGCATAAACCCTCCTTTCATAGTTATAATTATAACTATGATTGAAGGGATTTGCAAGAAAAATATGGCCGCAAAGTAGCTTCTTTTCAGGGTTTTAGAGATTCATAGTTATAAAACGCTCGGGAAACCAGGTTATTACCCGGAAAAAGAATAAAACAAAAAATACAAAAGATAGGAAAGACAAAAAATACTGGGAGAGACGTCTTTCCCAGTATAGAGGCACACCCCCTATTGTCAAGAAAATGCCTCCTCCATACTTGACTTCTCAATATTTTTAGAAATCTAAGCGGGAAGTGGAATGCTGTCATAGATTTGTAAATTGTATATGAAGGGGAGTTTAAGATGGTTCAGCATCCGGTATTAAAGAAAGTAACCTTACAAAAAGTAAAAACATTAGCATGAGCAGGAAGAGATTGTTTTTGCTTATCTCTTTGGCTCTTCGACTTAGCATGTGTTTGGTAGAATAGAAATACAGCACAGCGGAAGTTAAAAAGTACAACATAAAAATTACTACAAACCTGGAATTCAGCAAGTGGAATGGAATATTTTATGATGAGATAAGACATCCGCCATCATTGCCCGTTTAGTTCATCACAGTCATTTACTGGTCTTTTCCGAACCAAGTTATCCTTTGCCTCATTCTACTATGAACTGTTAATTCTGGAATTGAAGGTGCTGCAAAAATTAACTTCCGGAATGTTGCAAATTCATATTGCCAAATACATTAGCAATATATCTTGATGAAACTCATCTCCGGGCAAATAACTTATTTTATGACGTTGAATTATCAAGAGAAATAGAAAAAACCCTTAAAATACCGGTAGATATAGTTATACTGAATCACGCTCCCGACCGCCTGGTATATAGAGCCTTGCAAGGTCTTCTTATAAAAGATGAGGACGAAGAATTCCGTTCGGATTTTCTTCTTCTTCGATGGAGATATTCTGGATTTTCAAGAAGTCATAAAAAATTACCGGCAGGAACTCAAAAGTGCCAGTAGATAGAGAAAGAATTGTTTACCTTTTAGGAGAGATTGAGAAAGCTCTAAATATTTTGAAGGATTTACAGAAAGAGGGAGAGAAAATTATTGATGAGCTAATATCTGGGAAGTGTTAAGTATTGCTTCATTGTGGTTATGGAAGGACATATCGATGTTTGTAATCATATTTTATCTCGTGAACAATGGGGCGTGCCAAGAAGGCATGCCGATGGTTTTATCCTGCTGAAAGAAAGAGTAATTATACACTGGAAAACCTGGTGCAGAACTTAGCCAATATGGCTAAATTCAGAAATTTGTTAGTCAGTCCATCTTTACTGGAAAGTTGACAATGAAATACTCTATCATATACTACAATCCCAACTTCAAGATATTGATGCATTTATTGACTAATATGTGCTCGTGAAGGGTCAGTGATTGCTGGTTGGGTTTACATTTATGGTGACGGCATAGGTGAATACATTGATGGGTGGAAGGTCTTATTGTGCAAGTTGAATTCTTATGACTTTGGACGAAGAGTATCGTGTGGAAATCCGGGGAAGTGAGGTTTGGTGGGTTCGGTTTATTCCCACTTGTGATAGAAAGACGATCACCGTTTACACTACAATGGGGAAACCCTGACCATTGAAAGTTATTAAACAATTCCGGATGAGTTAGTTGTTCTCCTCTCTTGGAGCAGGCTTATCTTCCAGCACTAAGTTGTAGCCCCGCTGGGGAGCCTGGAGCTCCACAAGGCGGGGTTTTTCTTTTTGATAGCGAAGGTAGGTAATTTCTCCTCCTAAAGTGAATCGGAAAATTTCCTCTTCTTCGTTTTCGGCGATTTTTTGAATTTTTCCCCTCCATACCATTCCCGAGATGGGAACTAATACTGATATAGCTTTTTCTTGCTCGCAAGACAGTTTTCCTATTAAATAAGGTATTTCTTCACTATCAAAAACAGGGGAGGGAAGAGAGATGGTAGCTTCTTTAGTCCCTTCAGGAGAGGAGATTTTAATGTGAGCTTTCCTCTCCTCGTATGTAGTTTCTATCACTATTTCTCCCCCGGGAAGCTTTACCCACTTTTGAGAGCGGAGAGGTTCATAAGTGTCCCGCAAGATAGTGAGTTGAGCATCTCGCTCCATTTCTTTTTCGGCTAACTTAATAAAAGACTTGATTTGCAAAAAATTGTTTTCTTCTTCCACTTCATAAATCATTTTTCCTATTTCTTTTTCTTGCACCATTATTTTATAGCTAAAGGTCTCTTTCGCTTGCGGGGAAGAAATTACCATAAAATTTATTAAAAAGATTACCACTCCTACGATAACAGAGAGTGATTTATTCCCGGAAAAAAATTTCCTCATTTCAGGCTCCCTCCTTGAAATTTTCTTCGTGAGGAGATGTTTCGTCTTCCTGGATGATTTGATAAAGTCGACGACGATAAAGATACCACAAAAGACCAAATCCGATGATTAAAGTAAGAGGAAGAAGACTGATGAGATAAACTGAAGCTAAGAAGGAAAGGGAAGGAACGAACTGGATTAAAACCTGTGCCAGAGTTATCAGCCCTTTGGGTATGAAAGAGAGGAGAGAATAAGAAACCAGGTGGTGAAAAGTATATCCTGCAGGGGAGAGGAAAGCCAGACCTAAAAGGCCTGCGGATATTACTTCAATTTGAGCTTCCATAATTTTCTGCAAGATATAAAAAAAGGAGGGAAAATTGGCAAACTGACTATATCCATAGAATGCAGAGAGAGAATGGAAATAAACGAGAAGTGTATCTCGTAACGCTTTCCCCAGGCCAAAGCCCAGCCCTAAGAGAAGGAAGAGAAAAAGCTTTTCTTCTGGAGCGTCAAGCATTTCCTGATTGGCTTTCATTATCAGAAAAAAAAGCAAAGCCCATTCGATGAGTATTAAAACTAAGGATATGAAAAGAGCAGAAGGTAGCCCGGCTAAGTAATCAAAGAGTATTTTTTCTACCCACCGATAAGGAATCACAAGAGGTAAAGCTATGGATAAGAGGTAATACAAAAGTAACTTTTTCTTGGTAAACTTACTTTTTCTAAAGAATAGAACTACAAAAAGCAAAAAGGCTATTAATATTGTAGTTGCGATATACCATAAATAATTCAATTTTCCACCCCTCTTTTTTCACAGAATTCTTCTACAGGGCAATGAGAACAACGGGGACGACGGGGAAGACAGATATTCTGCCCAAATAAGACTAAAAGAGGATTGATGATTTCCCAGTAGGGAAGAGGCAACTTTTCTCGCAATGCTTTTTCGGTCTCCTCCGGAGTTTTAGTTTCTACATACCCCCAGCGATTCACAATTCGGTGAATATGAGTATCCACGCTTATTGCTGGTTTCTGGAAACCCATGGTTAATACCAGGTTGGCAGTTTTGCGTCCTACTCCGGGTAGTTTTAATAATTCTTCTAAATCATCAGGAACTTTTCCCTGATAGCGGGTAAGGAGAATTTCGGCTGTCTTTCGCAAAGTTTTAGCTTTTCGTCGATAAAAGCCCACTGGATATATAATCCGGGATAATTCTTCTTCCGGTATTTTTAAGATGCCTTCCGGAGTGGGAGCTACCTCTAATAGCCTCTGAGTAGCTTCTTTAGTCACCTGGTCTTTAGTGCGATGACTCAAGATACCACTAACCAGGACTAAAAAAGGGTCATTACCTAAACTATTGATGGTGTTGTCTTGCCATTGTCCCTTTATTTCCTGTAAAATAGCAAAAGCTTTACTTAAATTTTCATCATTCATAGAATAATAATAAACGCAGGGGGGCAAAAAATGCAAGTCAAAATAATTGTTTTACTGATTTATGTGGCAGGTATGATACTCATAGGTTATTTCAGCATGAAGAAAACTAAAACGGTGGGGGATTTCTTTCTGGCTAACCGCAGTTTAGGCCCCTGGGTTTCTGCCTTTGCTTATGGCTCAAGCTACTTCAGTGCTGTTCTTTTTATTGGATATGCGGGAAATATTGGTTGGGGATTTGGTCTTTCCAGTTTATGGATTGTGGTGGGAAACACTTTGATAGGTTCTCTTCTGGCCTGGCTGGTTCTGGCTCGACGCACCCGATTAGTAACTGAAGAAATGCAGGTTATGACCATGCCTGAGTTTTTGCAGGTTCGCTACGGTAGTAATTTTTTGAAGGCTTTTTCTGCTCTTTTAATTTTTGTGTTTTTAGTTCCTTATTCTGCTTCGGTTTATATGGGTTTAAGCTATCTTTTTGATGTAGTGATGGGAATTCCTTATTTTTATGCTCTTTTGTTGATAGCAGGGTTAACCGGGGTATATCTGGTGATGGGAGGATATCTTGCGGTAAGCATTACCGATTTTTTCCAGGGTAGTATAATGCTGGGAGGGGCAATATTTTTGATAGTTTATCTCGTGGGTCGTCCGGAGGTGGGGGGATGGAGCCAGATTGTAGCTCGTCTGCGGGAAGTAGATCCGCAACTGACAAGAGCAGTAGGCCCTCCGGGTTTCTGGCCTCTTTTTGGTCTTGTGGGTTTGACTAGTTTAGGCCCCTGGGGTTTACCCCAGATGGTGCAGAAATTTTATGCTTTGAAAAATGAAAAAATAGTTTACACTGCCACTATACTGGCCACTATTTTTGCTTTGATTTGCACTTTTAGTGCCTATTTATCTGGTTCCCTGACTCATCTATTTTTCGACCAGCTTCCCCAGATTAACGGAGAGCCCAACCCGGAGCTTTTAATGCCTCATTTAATTGCTGAAGTTATGCCCCCCGCTTTTTCCTTAATTTTTCTTCTTCTGGTATTTTCTGCTTCTATGTCTACTCTTTCTTCGCTGGTTCTGGTTTCTTCTTCTGCTATCACTATTGATTTGTTACCGGCTCGTTTTCGGGATAAGTCTTTACCTATTATGAGGGTTTTGTGCGGGGTATTTATTTTTTTCTCTCTTTTAATTGCTTTTTACCGGGTTACTTTTATTGTGAACTTAATGTCTATTTCCTGGGGAGCAGTGGCGGGGAGTTTTTTAGCTCCTTATCTTTATGGTCTATACTGGAAGGGAGCTAATCGGTGGGGGGCTATTTCTAGTATGATTGCGGGTCTTGTGGTTTCTCTGGGTTTTTCCTGGTATTATGGATTCAATTCTCCCCTGGCGCCTCTTTGGGGGTCTTTAGCTATGCTCGTTCCTTTGGTGGTGTTACCTGTAGTTTCTATTTTAACAGGAGGTGAAGAGGATGTTAGCTTGCGTATTCGAGAAAAAAGAGCAGTGGGCAATACAGGAAATTGAAGAACCTCGTCTTGCGCCAGATGAGGTTCTGGTGCGGGTAAAGGCAGCGGGAATCTGCGGGACTGATGTTCATATTTTTCGCGCCGAATATTTTTCTGATTTCCCCATAGTGGCCGGGCATGAATTTTCTGGAGAAGTGGTTAAAGTGGGGAGCGAAGTTACTCAGTTTCAGCCAGGAGACCGGGTTACCGCTGACCCCAATATTTTTTGTGACCGTTGTTATTTTTGCAAAATAAACAAAAACAATCATTGTCTGAATCTGCAAGCGGTGGGAGTAACGAGAAACGGTGCTTTTGCTGAATTGGTGGCTGTTCCGGAGAAATGTGTTTTTCATCTCCCCGCTAATCTAAGTTTTTCAGAAGGAGCGCTGGTTGAACCTCTCTCTTGCGTGGTGTATGGGGTGAGGAGAAGCAATATCCAGCCGGGAGAAAAAGTGCTCATTTTTGGAGCAGGCCCTATCGGGCTTTTACTTTTGTCTCTGTTTAATGTAAGTGGAGCTTCTCAGGTGGTGGCAGTGGACGTAAGTGAGAAGAAACTGAATTTGGCCAAAAAGTTGGGAGCTCAGGAAGTAGTTTTAGCTGACGGTAGAGAAGGTAAAAGATTAAGGAAAATTGCCCCTCGGGGATTTGAGGTGGTGGTAGATGCCACAGGGATTCCTCAAGTTATGGAAAAGGAGATAGAATTTGTAGAATCAGATGGTACTTTTTTGATTTTTGGAGTGGCTCCTCGAGATTCCGCGATAGCCATCGACCCTTATGAGGTTTTTCAGCGGGATTTACATATTGTAGGTTCTTTTGCTGTTAAAAAGACCATGCAGTATGCTCTAAATCTCTTAGAAAGTGGCAAAGTAAAAGTGAAAGACTTGATTTCTGCTACTTATCCTCTTGCTGATTTTGGTAAGGCTATGGATGATGTTTTGAACAATAAAGATCATCTGAAAGTACAAATAGTTTTTTAAGGAGAGAAGAGAATTGAAAAAAGGTATTAATCACTGGGCTTTTCCTGCTGGAATGCCGGTAGAAGAAGTAATTGGTCTTGCTGCTCAATATGGTTTTCAGGGGATAGAACTCTGCCCCGAGGAAGAGGGAGAAATTTCGCTCTACCAGGGAGAAGAAAAATGGAAGGAAATTAGAGCTTTAGCTGAAGATAAAGGGGTAGAGATAAGGAGCTTAGCTACCGGACTTTTGTGGAAATACAATCTGGCTTCTCCAGAAAAAGAGACGAGAGAAAAAGGGAAAGAAGTAGTAAGGAGATTAATAGATATAGCCACAAAGCTGGGTGCTAAATCTATTCTGATCATTCCCGGTTACGTAAATGTTCCCTGGGATTCGGAATCTCCGGTAATTCCCTATCCTGTTGCCCTGGAAAAAGCAGAAGAATCTCTTAGAGATTTAGCTTCTCTGGCTGAAGAAGCTAAAGTGTACCTGGGAGTGGAAAATGTCTGGAATAAATTTCTTCTTTCTCCTCTGGAATTCCAATGTTTTATAGATAGGATAGGCAATCCTTACGTCAAAGTTCATTTTGATACTGCTAATGTTCTAATCTCCGGATACCCCGAGCAGTGGATTTCCATTTTGGGGGAAAGGATTGTTAACGTTCATGCTAAAGATTTTCGCTTAGCAGTAGGAAATATCAATGGTTTTTGTATTCCTTTAGAGGGAGATGTCAACTGGCCTGAGGTTATGAAATCATTGCAAGCAATCGGGTATGACGATTACCTGATTGCCGAGGTTATTCCTCCTTATCGCCATTCAGTGGAAGCACTTTTGGCTAATGTTTCTTTTAATCTGGATTGCATTATAAATGGCAGTAAGTTATTATAATAACAGCTTTTAGAAGAAAGGAGGTGAATTTTCTACTTCTCATCTCCCGGAAAAAGGGAGAGAAAATATAAAAACCTTGAAAAGGAGGGACGGAAGTTGAAGCGGAGACTTCTCTTAGTAAGCGTAATTTTAGTGCTGGTTTTGGGCTTATCAGTATCAGCATTAGCCCAAAAAAAGGTTAGCGTTCTGTGGATGGAGTATGATGGTCTTACCCCCGATTATGCCCTCAATCTGGAAAAAGCTTTTGAAGAAGCCCATCCAGAGATAGATTTGAATATCATTTCTACCCCCTGGGATGAAGGTCACGATCGGTTGATTACTTTTATTGCTGGTGGTCAGCCTCCTGATCTGGCAGTTATTGGCACTCGGTGGTTATTGGAGCTTCTGGACATGGATGTAGTAGAATCCATAGAAGATTGGTTGAGCGAGGATTTAATAAATAATATCGATCCGGCATTGATGGAAGGGAAAATTGGTGGGGTTCTTTACGGATTGCCAGTAGCAGCCGGAACTCGGCTATTATATTATCGCTCTGACCTCGTGGATAAAGCTCCCGAGACCTATGAAGAGATGTTAGAGATGGCTTTAAAGATTCACAATCCCGACCAGAAATTTCATGCTGTAGGAATGAGTGGGCAAAAATATGTGGAATTAACCGAGCATGCTTATTATCTATTTGGTAACGATGGATACTATTTTGAAATGCTTCCTGATGGAACCTACGGTAAATGTACAGTAAATGATGAAGCAGGGATAGGGGCTATGACTTTTATGAACGACTTGGTAAATACCCACAAAGTGACCCAGCCCGGTGTCACTGCCTATCGGCGAGATGAATTGCAAGACCTTTTCATTGCTGGAAATTTGGGATTTTTTATGAGTGGTGGGTTTACTGCTACCATGCTCGAACAGCGAGGAGCCACTTTTGAATGGGATGTAGCTCCTATACCTCATTTTGAAGGTAAACCTCAAAGTAGCCTTATTGTAACTGACTCCATAGTTTTGTTTAAGGATTCCAAGGTTAAAGAAGAAGCTTCTAAATTTCTTGATTTCTTCTATTCTGACCCCTGGAGGCTGGAGTTTGATAAACTAATAGGGTTTCCTCCGGTCACTAAATCTTTAGCTGATGATCCTCATTTCCAGACTCCAGTATATCAAGTTTTGATTGAGCAAATCCCTGGTTCTAAAGGATGGCCTCTTATTGCTGAGTGGCCAGAATGCAATGATATTATCTGGGATAATATTGTTGCTGCATTTTTGGAGCAAAAGACTCCAGAACAAGCTATGAATGATGCGGCTCAAGAAATTGATAGTATAAGGGGAATGTAGCAGATATTCAACTGGGGGTGCAACCTCTTGTTTGAGAGTGTGACCTACTACTTCGCTCACAGTATATGAATGTTTATCTGGGGGGTTGCGCCCCCCAGATAAACATTTTGGGCGTTGGAAATTCTACTACTATGGAGGTAATTAAAGTGGCTCGTCCAGGGAAATTTTGGAAGACCGAATCGGCCCTTGCCTACTTTTTATTGTTGCCTGCTCTTGTTTTCCTCATATTGTTTATGTTTTATCCCATTGTTTATGTTTTTTTTATGTCTTTTTTTAAGGTTAATAAGTTAGCGGAATTAGTTTCTTTTTCGGGATTAGATAATTATAGATATATGTTTGCTAAACCGGAGTTCTGGCAGATTATAGTTCGCTCTTGTGTATGGACAGCTCTTGCAGTAGCAGCAAAAACAGTTATAGGTTTAATCATTGCTCTTCTTTTAAACGTGGATTTTCGAGGGAGGAAAATTGCTCGTACTTTGACCATCATTCCCTGGGCTAGTTCTGTTCCTATCAGCGCTATGATCTGGCAGTGGACTTACAATAGTGATTTTGGACTTTTGAATTACACTTTGCAGAAGTTAGGCATAATGAGCAATCCTCCTATATGGTTAGCTTACCCCCGCTCTGCTTTTTTTGCCTGTCTATGGGTAGATATCTGGTGTGGAATACCTTTTATGGCTCTGGTTTTCCTGGCCGGATTACAGGCTATTCCCCAGGAATTATATGAAGCGGCGGAGGTTGATGGAGCAGGGTCTTTAGCTAAATTTCGTTCCGTTACTCTTCCTCTTTTAAGCGGGGTTTTAACCATAGCTACTTTGCTTTCTATTCTCTGGACTTTTAATGATTTTAACGTTATTTATATTTTAACTACCGGTGGTCCAGGCACTTCCACCGACATTTTAATAACTTATATTTATAAGTATGCTTTTCAATATCTTCGGTTTGGGCCGGCAGCTGCTATGGCGGTGATAACTTTTGCCATCCTGTTAACAGTTAGCATTATCTATGCTCGAAATTATTTTAGAGGAGGGGAGGTATTATAAGATGAAAAAGAAAAACTTTAGTTATTATTTAGTTTATCCGGCGATTATCTTCATTCTTTTAGTTCTTTTATTTCCTTTTTTTGTGATGATATCTACAGCTTTGAAGCCCCTGGAAGAAGTTTATACCACTCCCCCTCACTGGATTCCTAAAAACCCCACTTTAGCAAATTTCTCTGATGTGTGGTTCAAATATCCCCTGGGAAGCTATTTTAAGAACAGTTTAATTGTGGCAGTAGGTACCACTATAATTAATACTATTCTCTGTATTCCCGCTGCCTATGCTGTAGCTCGATTACGATTCCGGGCTAAAAGTTTTATCATGTATCTTTTTTTGATAGTACAGATGTTTTCTCCCATCATTGTGGTTATATCGCTATTTAAAATTATTGCTCGCCTGGGTTTGCTTGATAATTTATTGTCTCTCATCTTCACCAACGGGGTTTTCACTTTAGCTTTTGCTATCTGGCTTTTGAGTGGTTACTTTAGTAGTGTTCCTAAAGAAATAGAGGAAGCTGCTCTTATTGATGGTTGCTCTCGAATCCAATCGATAACAAGAGTTCTTTTGCCTGTTGCTATGCCTGGAGTAATTACTACTGTTATTTATACTTTTATTACTGCCTGGAATGAATTTATGTTTGCCCTTACCTTTATTACCTCTATGGATAAAAGACCTCTAACTTTAGGCCTCTATAATTTTGTGGGTCGCTGGACAGTACAGTGGCAATATTTGATGGCTGCCGCTATTCTGGCTCTCATTCCAGTAGTGATTCTTTTTATGTTTATTGAGAAGGATTTGGTTAAAGGTCTGGCAGGAGGGGCGGTAAAAGGGTAGCTTGGAAATATTCAATTTTCAGTGGCACATTACCAATCGTTGTAACCTTCGTTGTCGCCATTGCTATCAGGAGAACTTCCAGGATTCAGAAGGAGGGGAAGGGTATTTTCTTTTGGTTGCTCACCGACTGATGGAAGAGCTGGAAAAAAGAGACCTCTATACCACTATAAATATAACCGGAGGAGAACCACTTCTTGTGGGGGAAGAGCTTTTCTCTCTCCTTCGCTATCTTGATTCTCACTCTCGAGTGGAAGAACTTATGATTATTACCAACGGCCTTCTTTTAGAAAAAAATATTCTTTTTCGCTTGGAAGAATACCAGAAGTTAACTACTTTGAAGATATCATTGGAAGGAGCAAGCTCTTCCACCAATGACGCTATTAGAGGGCGGGGAGTGTTTGAAAAAGTAGTGGATAAAATAAGAATGGTTCAAAAG
>NZ_JAAYFP010000146.1:0-2798 GCF_012728195.1 Candidatus Sordicultor fermentans | reverse complement strand
GCAATCTTTAGGCCGGGGTCCATAAGTATTTAAAAGCCTTTGGATTCCCGATGAAAAATTTCGGGAATGACAGATGAGGTGGATTCCCGATTACTGATTTCGGGAATGACAAAAAATAACAAGTACAAAGAATAAAGATTGCTGAGGGGAAAGCGTCCCTCTCAGTGGATGCCCGATAAAAAATTTCAGGCATGACAGAACAGAACTATAAGGGGACGCCGCCCCCTTTATCAACCTCCAAAAAAAGAAAAAGACCAAAAACAACACAGAGGAAAAAATCTCTGTGTGTCACTCCTGAATGCTTTTATCGACCATGAGTGGGTTTCACCCCTTTATCAACCCCCAAAAGGCAAGAACTAAAAACTTAAATAAGAACTAAAAACTTAAATAAGAAGAATAAATCCACTAAAGGAGAAAAAGCATCCCTCAGTGGGTTCCTCGCTAAATTTTGGGAATAGCAAAAAAAACTAAGACTTCTCACCTTCTCGGGCTTTCCCTCTCTTATCAGGGCGGGATAATCGAACATAAAATAGTCTTTAAAAAGCCAACCTACCCCTTATAAGATAAAGACGCACTGAGTAGAATGTGAGTTACAATGGGTTTTGTGGTTAACTATAACCATCCTTAAAACAAATACAGAAGAAAAATGAAGCTGGAAAAGAGCAAAACTTGAGAAAAAGAAAGCAGCACAGACAATTATATTTTGATAAAATATGTGTTAAACAACAAATAAGGAGGGAGCACTATGAATAAAAAAGACTCTACCACAAAGAGGAATCTTCTCATTGCCGGACTGGTAACCATTGTTCTGGGGATAATTCAGGTGTTAGTTTTTCCCCCTCTTATAATAGGAGTGGGGTTTGTTCGCTCTCTCATTCCCTTCATTGTTAGTTGCATTTTCCTCATTTTGGGCTGGAAAAAGATGTGGCTTCTCCTTATACCTGGTGCTTTTCTCTTAGGGTCATTGTTGGGAGTGGTTTTCAACTATCCTTATGGAGGAGCTCTTTTGGGAGCCGGGGTGGGACTTTTAATCAGTGCTTTCCCGAGAGAGGAATAATTTCTGGAGGGGGGCATTGCCCCCCTCATCATCTATCTCAAACTCTGAATTTTTCCACTAATTTCTGTAGTTCTTGAGCCAGTTTAGCCAGAGACTCAGTAGCCGAAGAAATCTCCTCCAATGATGCACTTTGCTCCTCGGTAGAAGCAGAAACCTCCTGTGAAGAGGCAGCATTTTCCTCTGAAACCGAGGCAATAGAGGAAATCTCCTCAGTAATAGACCTGATGCTCTGATTAACTTGGTCTATCAATTGAGAGTTATCTTCAGAAAGCGCACTCACTTCTTGCGCACTTTCTATAGCCCTATGTAATGATTCCTCCGCTTCTTCTAAAGTAGAGGAAAGACGAGAAACGCTTTCTATTATACTCTCAGCTGAAGTCCTAATCTGGAAGAAGTTTTTGCTGGTCTCCTCCCCTTGAGCTACTCCTTCTTCCACTCTTTCCTCTGCTCCTTTCATCTTTTCTACCACCTCTTTAGTATCATTCTGGATTTCCCGCACTAAAGTGGCTATGTTCTTAGCTGCTTCTCCTGCTTCTCCAGCTAATTTTCTCACTTCTTCTGCAACCACTGCAAAGCCGCGCCCTGCGTCTCCTGCTCGGGCTGCCTCAATCGCTGCATTTAAAGCTAAGAGGTTAGTTTGTTCGGCAATCCCGGATATGAGGTCTACAATCTTACCTACTTCTTGAGAACGCTCATCTAAAGTAGCAATGGATTGAGCCACTTCTTTGGTGGCCTGAGAGATAGAGCGGATATTATCTTCCAGAGTAGAAAGCAATTCCTCACCTTTCTGGGCTACTTGACGATTCTCTTCTGACTCTTGAGCAGTGTCAGCCATCACTTTATGAGTAGAAGACAGAGATTCATAGTTAAGAGAAAGAGCCTTCTGCATTTCCTGCAAAAGCTCTAAATTCTTCGCTGTAGATTGGTTGACAGCATCTACCTTTTGTACGATCTCTTCTGCCCCTCTATTCACCTTCTCAATCTCTACACTTTGTTCAGTAGAACCTTGAGCAATCTGGGAAATGGTCTTGGCAATTTCTTCAGTAGCTTTGGAAACCTCCTCAATAGAGGAGGAAAGCTCCTCTGAAGAAGCAGCAAGAGTAGAAGAGGTATTGATGATGTTGGTAACTAACTCCCGAATATACTCTAACATACTGCGAAAGGCAGAACTCAATCTCCCTATCTCATCCTGAGTTTTTATTTCCTCTACTTCCTGAGCCAAATCTCCTTCTGCCACTTTTTGAGCTACAGCAGTAATTTTTTCCAGAGGACGAGCCAGAGAATAAGCAACAGCCCGAGACACAAAGACAACAATTATAGCGGTTATCACCACTATAATAAAGATTAATTTAGCCATTCCTCTTGCTGGAGCAACGATTTCATCATAGGGGAAAGTAGCGACTACCTGCCAATTTTTAAGATTATCCCCGGAAAAGAAACCCCAGGGCTCAATTTTGTGGAAAGTAACTATTTTATCTACCCCCTGGAAAGTATAACGATGAGTGCCTTCTTCTCCTTCTTGAAATACCTCTTTCAAAAATTCCAGGTCCAATTCCTCCAGTGTCTTACCCACAATGTTAAAATCGGGATGAATTACCACTTTATTCTGAGACACATCATACACGTAGACATATCCAGTCTCGGCGAGCTGTATCCCTCGCATGAGCTCTTCAGAGGTTTTTTGAATATCCATACGAATACTTATTACTCCCACAAAATTATCGTCTTCATCAAAAACCGG
>NZ_JAAYFP010000145.1:0-5721 GCF_012728195.1 Candidatus Sordicultor fermentans | reverse complement strand
GTAAAACTCAAATAAATTGAGTTTACTAATGGATATAAAAGAAAAACCCCTATTATAAACAAGGATGGCATCATAAATAACCAGCTACTAAGAGTAGATGTTTTCTTGTTCATGTTTAAACCTCTTGTCGTGTGAAAACATTGGATTGATTTCTACAAAAATCACTCCAATGTTTTCACAAATTTATGACACTTAATGAACCAAATTAAGTTTGGAGCTTTTTTGACGAATATTAGACAATGTTTCTTCGGGAGTCTGTTCCAACTTAAGCATGTTTTGAATTTCAGTTGTCATAATATCCACTAGCCGCGGATGGTCAACCATATGGGGCAAGCTCACAGTCTTTTCTAACATCTGAGAAACGGTTCTCCAGATAGGCAGATCTATGCGACCTTCGAGATGTCGTTTCATACCAAGTAATTTCCCCCAATTATCCATCAAGTAATGAGCAAACCAGTCGGCATTTAATTGTTCTAATACAAACGCTTTTGCAAGTTCCTCATTTTTTGCAGTTTTTGGAATCATTAAACTCATACAATAACTTACAGTTCCATTTGTTAATGCATCAGGTATAGGTACGATTTCTAATTTATCCTGTCCAATGACCTGTCCAATCTCAATCACTCTAGCATGATCTTCCCACATAATTGCTGCTAAACCTGATTTCATACTATTCCGCGGACCGCTATGATCCACTAAAGAACTTGTACTAATCAAGCCTTCCTTTACACCACGCTGCCAAAAACTTAGCAAAGCCAAGGCTTCTTCACTACTAAAATCAAGATTACTGTTTTCATCATAAATTGTACCCCTTAACGCCTGTATACCTGAAAAGTAAGTATAAATCATATATTCCTTTGACCAGTTAACATCCATACCATAACGTACAGTTTTTCCCAACTCATCTTTAATTGTTAGCTTTTCTAAATAACTATAGAAGTCATTAAGAGTTCTAGGAGGGATAATATTGCCATTTTCATCAGCCAACCCTGCTTCAGCAGCATAATCTTTTCTAGCAATTAAAGTCATGACCTCAGCATCAGTGGGTATGGCATAAACTTTACCGTCAATAGTGCATTCATCCAAAAAAGCTTTTAGCCATTTATCTTTGGCGTATTCGCCTTTTAGGACATCTTCAAAATCAACAAGCAAGCCCTTTGCTTGAAAAGATACTGCTTCCGATGGAGTACCTACTATAGCAATATCAGCTATATAATTACCTCGACTCCAGGCTAACATTAAGGGTGCAATCTCAAAATCTCCTGCTTTTAACCACGTAAAAGTAACCTCGGGATGATCTTTAACAAAAAGCTCGGCAGCTTTTTCTAAAGGATATTTATTGTAATACCAGGCTTCAGCAATAATCTTAAGCTCCTTATTTTCAGCAGCCCCTGTAACTACGCTTATTCCTAACAAACCAACAATTAACAAAACCATCACATATCTTTTAAATCTTTTAAACATCAAGAATCACTCTCCCCAGCTTTTCTTAGTATTCTCTTCTAACAATCACATTAAATCTAAATCGCTTTTGTTTGTAACAACATAACACTAATAATTTTTATGAACGCAAAAGCATCACTCCTTCCTTTTTTATAAACATCTACTTAAATCCAGCTTGGCTAGCAAAATTATTAAATATGTCTCTAGCTTTAATATAAGCTTTATCTAAGTTCCCATTGACCTTTGCAATGTCCAACCCAGCGTAACCTTCAAAATTAATTCTTTTTAATGCTTCAAACACACCTATCCAATCGATTGTACCCTGACCAGGAACTAAATGATCATTTTTAGTCCCATCATTATCTGATAAATGTAAATACATCAAGCGATCGCTTAATTTCAAAATACTCAGTGGTAATATTTCTTTTTGTGCATATTGATGACCAGTATCTAAAATGGCTCCCAAATTGGGTTCATCAACAGCATCAATTAAACGAAGCATTGAATCAGTATTACTAATTATTTCTCCTACTCTAGGCTCAATGATTAACTTTAATCCTGCTTTCCTAGCTTCTTGTGCAGCCCACTTGACACTCTCAACCAACACTTCCCACTGTCGATTCCAATCAAATTCAGGCGTCAATCGATAATGCCATTGAGCTCCATAATTTGTTACATTGTTACTATCATATTGTATACCTTAAAGACATCTCATAAGTGGAGGAAAGCTATCGAGCTGAATAAACTCGGTACCTAGTGTGACGGCAATCTCTAATCCCTTTTCAAACATATCACGGCCATATTTACGTTTAGAATCATCAAATTCTCTTAATTCAGGAATAACAGGAACAAAATTTATAATTTCTATACCAATTTCATTGATATGCTTCTTTATATCATTCTTACTATTATAGATTAGATTAAGATTATCACCTGACACGCCTTCCAATTCTCCATATCTAAAACCAAGCTCTTTCATTTCATTTAAAGCTTTAAAGGTATCCGGCAATGAAGGTGGAAACCCATATTTGTCAATAGCATATAACCAACAACATACAAACTTCATTGTTTATCACTCCAACTTTTATATTTTAATTTATCCTTTGCATCTTTAAATAATTTCTATAAAAGGAACAAACTTTTTTTCCAAAGTTCATCTTTTTTCCTCTACAATCCTATCTTTCTCTCTATCATTTGTAAGTACTCTACTGATTCCCGGTATTGCTCATCCAAGTCCGGCACTCTCCCTACATCCACAGCTACATATCCATCAAACCCATGCTTTTTTAAAGCTAAAAATACCCCTTCCCAGTCAACTGTACCTCTCCCCAGGGCTAAGTGTTCATTGGTTTTACCATCATTATCAGAAACATGGAGATAGAAAATTTGTTTTCCCAGCTTCTCTACCGATAGAGGTAGGATTTCTTTTTGGGCGTTTAAATGACCGGTGTCAAGCACTGCTCCAAAATTATCATCGCTAACGTAATCCATAAGTCTCAAGATACTATCGGTATTACTGATAATTTCTCCTACTCGAGGTTCTAAACATAACTTAAGCCCGGCATCTTTCGCTTTTTGGTTAGCTACTTTGAAGGTTCCCACCACCACTTCCCATAACTCATTCCAAGAAAAATTGGGATCTACTTTTACCTGAAGCTTAAGACCAAAGTTAATCATATCCTTATAAGGAGCCTCTCCTACAAACTCAAGAGGTGGAGAAAAACTATCTAACTGAATAGTTTCACAGTCAAAGAACTGAGCAATTTCTATGGCTAAATCAAAAAGGTGTATAGCTTCTTCTCTTTTTTGTTTATCTAAACTCACTATATCGGGTAAAACCGGACAAAAATTAATTACCTGTAATCCTCTCTCTTCACAAAAAGCCTTCAGGTTTTCCTTTTCTTCATAAACCGCCCGCAAATTTTCCTCTCTAACTCCTTCCAATTCTACATATTTGAAACCTAACCTTTGCATATCCTCCAGCGCTCGATAAGTATCAGAAATAGAAGGAGGATAACCATATTTACTTATGGCATACAGCCAACAACAGCTAATTTTCATTTTTTCACTGCTCCTTCCCTTAAGTTGTCATATACTATTTCTCCTTGCACCATTGTCATTTTCACCTCCAAGTTAGAATCTAAAACCACGAGATCTGCATCTTTCCCTGGAGCAATAACTCCTTGACGATGGTCTAATCCCAAGAATTTGGCCGGGTTAAAGCTTACCAGCTGCACCGCTTCCTCCAAGGGCAAACCCACGAGATGCACTAGGGTTCTTACTAGTAAATCCATAGTAGCTACGCTACCAGCGAAAGCGCTGCGGTCTTTGAGTTTAGCCACTCCTTCTTCTACGATTACTTCCAACCCCCCGATTTTGTACTCTCCTTCAGGCATACCAGCTGCCTCCATCGCATCAGTTACTGCACAAACTTGACCCAATCCCTTATTTTTCAAAACAAATTGCATAAGATGAGAAGGAAGATGTTTCCCATCAGCAATCATCTCCACAGTAAGTTCATCTCGTAAAAGAGCAGATTCGATAACTCCCGCGACCCGATAAAGGTTAATTCTCTGCACCCCGGACATAGCTGAATAGATATGGGTTACATGGGAAAAGCCATTTTCAATAGCTGAGAGTACCTCATCATAAGTAGCATCAGAGTGACCAATAGCCACCATTATCCCTGCTTCTCTCATTTTCCTTCCAAATTCTAAAGCTCCAGGAAGCTCCGGAGCTAGACTGATTCTTTTTATAGCTTCTTGATAAGAGAGGAACTTCTCTAAATCTTCTCGAGAAGGCACCCGCAGGAAATCTGGATTCTGAGCTCCCCTCTGACTTTTAGAAAAATATGGTCCTTCTACATGAGCACCCAAAATTCTTGCTCCTCCGGTAGGAGAAGAGCCTATTTCTCGGATAGCATCCAATGATCGAAAAATTCGCTCCAGGGGTGCAGTAGTAATAGTAGGACAAAAAGCAGTAGTTCCTCCTCGAGCATGGGAGCGCGCCATAACTTCAAGCGCCTCACGAGTCCCTTCCAAGCAGTCAGCTCCTCCTCCGCCGTGGACATGGATATCTATGAATCCAGGACTCAGATATAATAAATCTTTCCCATCTATTATCTCCATATCTTTTTCAGCTTTAATTGCGCCTTTTTCTCCTATTACCTCGATTTTGTTTTCTTTCACCAGCACCGAATGATTTTCAAGTATTCTAAAAGGAGTAAACACTCGAAATTTTTGAAACAAAATTATTCCCATTCACAATCTCCTTTTTATTAAAGGACTTTTTCTAGCACCAAAGCTCCTGCTCCAATCAGATTCTCGTTATCCCCTAAAATAGTTGGTGCCACTTTTACTGAATTTTTTAACTCATCAAGAAGTCGAGACTGTAAACTTTCCAAAAGAGGCCTCATCAACAACTCCTCAGCTCTCGACACTCCTCCTCCTACCACTATTAACTCTGGATTATAAAGGTGAACCAGGTTAGCAATTCCGATCCCCAAGTAGTAGCCAGCTTCCCGGTAAATCTGAAGCGCCGTTTCATCTCCCGACCGAGCTGCTTCTTCCACAGTTTTGGCAGTAATTTCAGTCTCGTTTTCTACTATTTCCCAAATCTTACAGCTTTTATTGTTTAGCGCTATTTTTTTCATTCTCTCAGCAATCGCCCGACCCGAAGCCAGAGCTTCTAGACACCCTCGATTGCCACAATGACAGAGTGGCCCAGCTGGCTCCAAAGTCATATGACCAAATTCACCAGCATATCCATTACTCCCCCGGTAAAGCTGACCACCAAAAATGAAATTAGCGCTGATGCCAGTCCCTACACGCACATAGATAAAATTCTCTTTCCTTAAGCCATTTCCAGCATGTTTTTCCCCCAAAACTCCCACTTTTCCAATATTATCTATGTAGATAGGAATATCAGGAATTTCCCTCCTTAATAGGCCTTCCATAGGAACATTTTTCCATCCCAGATTTACCGACCGCTTTACTATCCCATCTTCCACCAAACCAGTAATTGCTATTCCTATGCCCAATATTTTTTCATCTGATATTTCTTTAGTTAAATCTTTTACTAAAGCAGCAATCTCTCTAATAACCCCAAACTCGGAGGAATCTAGAAGGCTTTCCTTGCTTTTTTTGATAATAGTAAGATCCAAATTCATCAAAGAAGCAGCAATAAAATCGCCTTCTATCTCTATCCCTACTACTAAAAAAGAGTCAGGATTAAACCGCAAAAGAACTGGTTTTCTTCCTCCTCGCGATACCCCTTCTC
>NZ_JAAYFP010000144.1:0-2035 GCF_012728195.1 Candidatus Sordicultor fermentans | reverse complement strand
CTGGAGATAAACGAGTTCTTGAAGAAATACTGGTAAGAGATCCCCGGACAAAATCTTTTGAACAGGTAAAAGCAGTTCTTGAGGAAATTATGTCTTTGCCTATAAATGAGGAAATAGCCAGATATTTTGGATATAAATAAGATGATAAATATTAGTATTCTATGGTATATTAACTTTGAGGAAATAAATAAATCAATCAATAATTAATGATGAAGTACGCCGAGCGTCCTGAAAAATTCTTCTGGAGGAAGGTTTGACTATGAGTGGTGAAGATAAATTTTTAGGTTCTGACTGGCTTCTGGATACAAAAGAAGGAGTGAGGCTATACCATGATGTTGCTGTTCCCTTGAGACACAGATTAGGAATTGTTGATGTCCACACTCACTATAGTTTAAGACAAATTGTTGAAAATCAGCCATTTCCCAATATCTGGAAAGCTGAGGTTTTAGAAGACAGATCGGAATACGCTAATTGTGACCACTATATTATTCAACTGGCTTCAAAGTTTTCTGGTTTTTCTCAAGCTCTGGCAAGAGATCCCAGTCTCTCCGATTATGATAAATGGATGGCTTTGAGTAAAGTTTTTCCTAATCTGGAGGGTAATCACGTTCATCAGTGGTTTCATCTAGATCTAAAGAGAATATTGGGGATTGAGGACTTATTGAGTGCTGAGACAGGAGATAAAATATGGAAGCTGGCTGAGGAGTGTTTCAGGAGAGAGGATATGTGGCCCCAGGGTCTGCTCAGGAAGATGGGAGTCAGGGTCATTTTTACTACTGACGATCCAGCAGACGATCTCTATTATCATAAGATAGCTAAAGAAACTATAGATGATATTGTTTTTCTCCCTTGCTTCAGACCTGATGCTTATTGCGATATTTTTGATGAGGGATGGAGAGATAACGTGGAAAAAATATGCCAGCTAACGGGAGAAGATACCTCGCTCCGGGGTTTAGTTGAAGCACTACGAAAGCGACACAATTACTTTGCTGAGATGGGAGCGAAGGCGAGCGACCATGGGCTTCTTGAACCTTATGGATTGGAAGTGAGCGAAGAAAGGGCAGAGCAAATTTTTAGAAGAGCTTATGATGGTAGGGAAAGGTTTGCTATAAGGTCTTCTGAAACCAGGGAGTTCATTTCCTACTTAATGCATAAGTTTTGTGAGATGAATCAGGATAGAAGAATGGTAACGCAAATTCATTATGGTGCTTTCCGAAATGCAAACCAATATCTTTATAAAAATTGGGGAGCCAATGTGGGGGGAGATGTGGCCACAGAAGGTGTTACTATAGTTGAATTTCTAAATCCTCTTCTTTCAAAATTCTTTAGCGGAAAGAGCGATAATGAATCTCACCTGATTCTATATCCCATGAATCAGGCTTTTTCTCATATTAATCTCACTCTGGAGAGAGCCTTCCCTAATGTTCACCAGGGTTTTCCGTGGTGGCATAATGATGCTCCGTATGTGATGGAACATTTTCTCCTGTATACGGCCAATTCGTCTCTTTTAAGTTCAGTAGCAGGGCCAGTGAGTGATGCCCGGAAGATTTTGTCCGAGGGGAGCAGGTTTGAGGTTTTTGATAGAGTGATTTGTAAGGCTGTAGGAAAATTGCTTTCTGAAGGTCAAATCTCTCAACAGGGGGCTATAAGGACAGTAGAAGGGTTGATGCACAGAAACCAAGCCCGAATATTCGGCCTGGAAAATCCTTATTAAATTTTGGGTATGGTCATTTTGTTAGCTAATATATAGGGGGTGAAACTCATGGATGAAGCTCGGTGGAATTGTTTTGTAGATGCTGTATCTGGTAGAAATGAAAAAGTTGTTGTAGCTCTAATTGTTGATAGTCCCTGGATTCCAGGCTTTTGTGGTATGTCTAACTTTGACTATTATTTATTTCCTGACCGCTGGCTGGAAGCCAATATTAAAGTGTATTCCTCTTATCCTGATATTATTTTCCTGCCCGGTTTCTGGGTAGAATATGGGATGGCTACTGAACCATCTGCTTTTGGCTGCAAGATTGCCTGGTCAGAAAAT
>NZ_JAAYFP010000143.1:0-9667 GCF_012728195.1 Candidatus Sordicultor fermentans | reverse complement strand
GTTTAGATATTTTTTGCTTGATTTCTGCCTGTAGCTTTTCTGTTCCTTTATGCTTGGGTATTGTTGCTAACATTTCTTCCAGAGCTTTAAACTTTTCTTCCGGCGTTTTAGCGCTTCGGTAACGGGCTTCTGCTTCCCGGTATTGAGGAGTTAAATTGGCTGGCAACTTCTCTCACTCTCCCTGAAATTCCCGGGTTAAGGGGACAAATCTTACTGCTCCTAAGTCTCGAGTAGTAATGCCATCTCTGGTTTTTTCCACTACCCATAGACTTTGTATACTCCAGGGAGGACCTACCGGGATAACCATTTTCCCACCCTCTTTCAGCTGGCTGAGGAGAGGTGGGGGAAGATGGTCTACTGCACAGGTTACTATTATTCGATCAAAAGGTGCTTCTTCTTCCCAGCCTAAATATCCATCTCCCTGTTTCACTATTACGTTATCATAGCTTAACTCTTTTAATTTTTCCTCCGCCTTTTCAGCTAAATCTTTAATTATCTCTATAGTATAAACCTGACATCCCATCCGGGCTAAAATAGCAGCTTGATACCCTGAACCCGTTCCCACTTCCAGCACTTTACATCCGGGCACAATTTGTAGATTTTCGGTCATCAAAGCGACAATATAAGGCTGTGAGATAGTCTGTCCGTATCCAATGGGAAGAGGGGTGTCATCGTAGGCTTGATTTTGCAAGTTTTCAGGAACAAACTCGTGACGGGGCACCTCTCGCATGGCTTTGAGAACCAGAGGGTCTTTAACCCCTCTTTTTTCAATTTGTTGCTCCACCATTCCGATGCACTTCTCTTCCCACGATTCTCTAAAAACAGAGTTATTTTTGTTTTCCAGGCTTCTGCTTCGGAGGTAGAAAATAGAAGAAATACCCACTATTAAAATTACCACTACCCAGAGATACTTTTTCATATTCGTTATTCCTGATATTAAAAATTTCTGATTTAATTTTAACCTTAATTAAGGAAAATAGTAAGCAAAAATATACTTTTAGTGATAAAATAAGTGAAATAAAACTAAAGACGAGGTGAGTTAAAGACCGCGATTTAGCAATTTCTCAAGATTTGTACTTTCATAGTCCCACTCAGGGCCGCCTGAGTTTCAAAGAAGCAGTTATTTCCATTCTCAATTTTATAAGGGAAGAGCCCCAATTTCATTATCGATTGATCATTGGAACTGATTCTCGAGAGACAGATGATTCTCCACCAGCGCAGCTGTTTGTTACTGCCATTGTTATCCACAGGGTAGGCTGGGGAGCGAGATATTTCTGGCGGAGAACTCGTACTCATAGCTTATACACCATACGAGACAGGATTTACCAGGAAGCACTCCTATCTTTGCAAATTTCTCAGAAATTGATGGATTTCCTGGATTCTTTTCCTGATAATCATCTTTCCAACTATAATGTGGAAATTCATGTAGATGTAGGAAATAACGGTCCCACTCGTAGTTTGATTAAAGAAATAGTAGGAATGATAGAAGGTATGGGATTTGTAGCTAAAGTTAAGCCGGATTCTTTTGGGGCTTCTCGGGTGGCTCATCGCCATACTTAAAGTAAGTGATTGACTTTCATCTGAGTACGGCATAGCGCGAAAGGTAAGGCGGAGGGGGAATAGAGTTTATTATCTAAACTAAAGAAGCTTTTTGAACTCTTCTTGCCTTTTTAGAGCTTCAATTACCGACCGCACTCTCTGGTTGTGACTTTTGGGCATAAGAAAAATTACATCATCAGCTTCCACCACTACTAAGTTTTTTACGCCCAGAGTTACTACTGGCTTTCTGGTCCAGATGATGCAATTTTGGGTGTCAATTCCCAGATGTTTATTTAAAACAACATTTCCCTGTTCGTCTTTTTCCAGAATCTCTTCCAAGGCTACCCAGGAACCTACATCACTCCATTTCATATCGGCAGGGATGACCAGAGCCCGGTCAGTTTTTTCCATTACTCCATAATCTATGGAGATGCTTTCTAAATTTTTGAAGACTTTGCTCGCCACTTCTTTTTCTTGGGGAGTACCTATTTTTTCTTTTATCTTCATAAGCCCCCGGTATAAATCAGGCATATATTTTTCTATCTCTTCTAAAATGACTTTGGCTTTCCACACAAATATCCCGCTATTCCACAAATACGTTCCTTCTTTCAGATATTTTCTGGCAGTTTCAAGGTCTGGTTTTTCGGTAAAATTTAAAACTTTAAATGCTTCCATTTCTCCTTCCTTTTGGTGGGATTCTCCATAGTGAATATATCCATAACCGGTGTTAGGATAAAGGGGGGTAATACCTAAGGTGACCAGAAAGTCATCACTTGCCAGACGACAGGCAAAACGGATTAACTTCTGAAAAGTTCTTTCATCTCCTATAAAGTGGTCGGCAGGGAGAACTATCATTATCTCTTCGGGACTTTTTAAAGTGCTGATTATGACCGCCGCAAGACCGATACAGGGAGCGGTATTTTTGCCCTGAGGTTCTATTATAACGTTGGAGGGAGGGATAAAAGGAGCCTGTTTTAGAGCCAGTTCCTTATATTTTTTTTGAGTTACTACGTAAATATTTTCTGCTCCTACTACTGGTGTTATTCGGTCTACTGTGGCTCGAAAAAAACTATTCCCTTTCCAGGAAACAAACTGCTTGGGACGATAGCTTCGGCTCAAGGGCCACAGCCTCTCTCCTCGTCCCCCCGCCATAACCACTGCTACTGTCATTTTATCACCTTCTTTCTTATATTGTATCAAAACAATCCAGGTTATTCTCATTTTATTATATGTTATTGCAGATACTGCAAGGCTACGCGTTATCTCTTCTGTTTCTTTTGAGTGACGTTCGGGAGAGATCTTTAAAAATAAATACATCTTTACTTTATCTGAGTCGGGTGTTTTATTATAGCAAGGTACATTAGCCTAAGAGATGTCTAATACCCAGGATGAGAGCTTTTGTCTGGATAGGGTATTACTGATTTCTCATCTTCAGATGTTCAATAGCTATCAGAGCTCCCAGCCTATGATATTATGAACTACTGGGAAACTGGAGAAAGTAGTATCCAAACCGGCAGAAATGGAAGAACCCGCGCATTTGACAATATCTTTATAGAGATACTTCACGAATCTCCGAGAAGCTTGCTTAAGAGAGACCAGAAACGAACAGGATGAAACTTCTGTCTTGATATCGGGAGTCGGTCTTATTATGTTTTCTCATACTACTGCTCCCGATTTAATTATCTCCATAAAAGCTTATAAGATTTCTTTAATAGTAGTATAGGAAAAATGATATTACTGTGCGACTGACTATGTCACACATAGAGAAGAATGTAACACAAAGAGGAGGAACCACCGCGGTTTTTTGCAGTTAGCTATAAAAGCATGAGGAGAAGAATTTTCAAACGGTCTTCGCGACCTTGACAATGTGGTTAGTTGTATTATACTAAACAAGGAGGTGGCTGGGAGAAAAGGAGAAAAGGCTTCCAAAGTAGTTTATTGCTTTGGAAGCCTTTTTGTTTAAGCAAACAAAAAAGGAAGGTGGTATCGAGAAAATTATTGAAAATTATTATTAGTTAAGGGAAAAGGTACTACTCAGCAACAATAAACTATGGGAAGGACTATCAATTCCTTTGCTTTTTGACATTAATTTTTACCGTTAAAGATCAAAGGATTTGAATATAAGAATTGAATAGGAGGTGAGAAAACCTTAAATGCGGCACGTCCTCTATTATTTTTTGCTGGCTCTCTTGGTGATAGTATTTGTTTTTCCCATGTACTGGACGTTCACTCTTTCCTTAAAAACTCACAGTGATATTGTTTCGCCGGTGCCAAAGTTCGTTTTCAAGCCTACTTTAATGAATTATCGCGGTCTTTTTACAGGCGAGACTGGAACTACCTCTTTGCCTGCTTCGAAACCTGATTTTCCCCGTTACTTTTTGAACAGCTTCATCTTAAGTGGTATGAGTACTCTCCTGGCTATTATTATAGGGGTTCCGGCAGCTTATGTTTTGGTTCGAGGTAAATTTAAAGAGGAATCTACTCGGGAAAGTATAGCTTTTACCTTGTTGAGTTTTTGGTTTGGTCCCGAAATTGCTATTGCTTTACCTCTTTATCGGATTTACCAGTCTATAGGGCTTCTTGATAATTACTTAGGTCTTATTCTCATTTACCAGCTTATTGGAATCCCATTTGTGGTTTGGATGAGTAGAAGCTATTTCATGGATATTCCAATATCAGTTGAAGAGGCGGCTTTGATCGATGGAGCCAGCCCCTGGCAGACTTTTAGGAGGGTTAGCCTACCTCTGGCCAAAGGGGGACTGGCGGCTACGGCTCTTCTTACTTTTATTTTCTGCTGGAATAACTTTGTTTTTGCCCTGGTGGTGGGTGGCCAGAATACTATGCCGGTAACTACCGGTTCTTTAGGATTTATCAGATATGAGGCCGTTCTTTGGGGTCAAATGGCAGCAGCCATCATTGTTTCTGCTATTCCAGAGATAATTTTGGCCTTATTGGTCCAGAAGCATATTGTTCGTGGTCTAACCTTTGGTTCAGTTAAGTGAAAGATTAAAAGGGAGAAACGGAATGAGCAAACTTTTTCTTCTACCGGCCATATTAGTTCCTATCTTAATCGGAGTGATTCCTTTTTTCTTGGGGGTGGGGCTTTCTTTCACCGATTGGAGTATGACTACTCCTCATATAAGCTTTATAGGTCTGGAAAATTATTTTTACCTTTTTCAAGACGGGAATTTTTGGAACGCGGTTTTAGTTTCTTTTCAGTACGTGATTTTGGCAGTTACTATCGAAATGCTTTTAGGTAGCTTAGTAGCCTACATTTTAAGTAAAAATACCAGGGGTCAATGGTTTTTTAGATCAATTATTGTTATCCCATTGACGGTTGCCCCAGTTCTCTCTGCTCTAATGTGGAAGCTTATGTTGTCTACCGATGGAGGTGTAGTTAACTATCTTTTGGGGTTCATAGGTATTGAACCCATTGCCTGGTTGGCAAATCCCTCTGTTGCTTTGTTTTCTCTGGCTATGATTGATGCTTATATCTATACTCCGTTTGTAGCATTAATCATCTTTGCTGGTATTCAAAGCCTTCCTCAAGAACCATATGAAGCTGCTCTGGTAGATGGGGCTGGTGCCTGGCATACTTTTATTTATATAACCTGGCCTTTGCTTAGACCCTTAGTTTTAGTGTCTTTAATGTTTAGATTAATTCTGTCGTTTAAGGTATTTGACATTATTTATGCTACAACGGCTGGGGGTCCTGGTAACTCGACTACTAATCTTCACCTTTGGACTTATCTGAACGCTTTTAGATATGGGGATATGGCGTACGCCATGTGTGTAGCTACTATTTTGTTTGTAATAATTTATATTTTAAGTCGGTTTTTTGTCAATTTGTGGCAAAAAAGTATTTCTTATATGTGATGTTTTTGTGGAAGGCGGAAGGAGGTGAATAGCGCAAAATCCGATAGTTAATTTGCAGAATTCGTAAAATTGGTTTTTGGTTTAGCCAGTGTGGGAGATTTGGCAATTAACTCTTTGACGAGAAGGAGGTAAGTGGGAATGCTTAGTCGGAGTCACAGATTAATGTTATTAATTGGAGTTTTGGTGTGTTCTTTATTTTTAACTTCGTTATCTTTTGGTGAAGTAACCTTAGACCAATCAGTTTTTGAAAAGGCTAATATTGATTGGCGTCAGTTTGAAGGAGAAACTATAAACTTGTTGCTTTGCAAACACCCTATGGCTTCCACCTTTTTGGAATTAATAGACGAGTTTGAAGCACTAACCGGAATAAAAGTGGAGGCTTTGTCATTACCTGAACAACAATTTTTTGAAAGGCAGACCATTGTTTTGACCAGCAGTTCCCCCGAATTTGATATTGTGATGACTTCTCCCATGTTAAATTGGAAATTTATACCAGGTGGTTACTTAGAGCCGTTGGATCAGTATCTAAATAATCCGGAGTTGACTGATCTGGATTTTTACGATATGGATGACTTTGTAGAAATGGCAATCGAAGCTAGCCGAGTGATGGATAATTTGTATGCTATTCCTGCTCAGCTTGAAGCATATGCTCTCTACTATCGCACAGATCTTTTCTCTAAGTATGGTATCAAAGTTCCTGAAACTTTAGATGAAATATATGAAGCTGCTCAAAAACTTGATGAAGGTTTTAAGAATGATGGTATTACTAGTATTTTGCCCTTCTCAGTAAGAGGAGTTAAAGGTGCTGGTACCATTAACTCTGCTTATTTAACTCTCTTTTCTTCTTATGGAGGAAGAGATTTTGATGAAGAAGGGAACCCTGCTATTTATAGTGAACCAGTGGTAGAAATGACTGATCTCTGGATAAAGCTTATCCGGGATTTTGGACCGCGAGATTGGCCAACCCTTGATTGGTACGATGTAAAGGATGCTTTTGCTTCAGGTAGCGTGGCGATGTTGATTGATGCTGACCATTGGGGTGGCGAACTTTCTGATCCAGCATTCTGTTCTGTTTCGGAAGACTGGGCAGTAGCTTTAGCCCCGAGGGGTCCTGAAGGAATTAAATCTAACATTTGGGCATGGTCAGTAGGCATGAATGCTGCATCAAATCATAAAGGAGCTGCGTGGCTTTTCCTGGAATGGGCAACTAGTAAACCGGTTATGCTCATAGCCTCTTCTGAGTATAACAATTTTACCCCTACCCGTTATTCGGCCTGGAACGATCCTGTTATCGTGGAGAGAACTTCCAAATGGGGTAATGGTACTTGCCGAGAAGTAGTAACTCAAAATCTGGAAAAGTACGCCGCTTTAAGATGGACTCCTAATCCTAATGCTTTTACCTTGAGCGAAGTGTGGATGGAGATGCTTCATAATGTTTGGAGTGGGAGCATGACAGCTGATGAGGCTTTAAAACAAGTTAACCAGAGAGCCCAAAGATTAGCTCCTCCCAAGGAGTGGCTTAAATAGTAGTTATTGAATTGGGACGGAAATAGCATTAATACATAATACCACTGCCGGCTGCGGTTTTGGCCCGGCAGTGGTATTATATTGATACAATATAATTCTAGTAAAGAAGGGAGGTACTATAATTGAGCAAAGTTCAAACTCTGGGTGATATTCCTAAAAAAATGAAAGCAGTGGTTAACTATGCACCAGGAGATTTCCGGTTAGAGGAAGTGGATGTACCCCAAATCGGGGAAGGAGAAGTACTTCTTCGAGTTGGAGGTTGTGGTATATGTGCCGGAGATACAAAAACTTTTCATGGAGCTCCTCGTATTTGGGGAGGTGATGGTCAACCAGCTTATATTTCTACTCCAGTAATCCCCGGTCATGAGTTTTATGGGCAAGTAGTAGCCCTGGGTGAAGGTGCAGGAGAAAAGTATGGTCTGAAATTGGGAGATTGGGCGGTTTCGGAACAGATTATTCCCTGCGGTAAATGTCGTTATTGCCTGCGAGGGCAATACTGGATGTGTGAAGTACACAATATTTATGGATTTCAAAAAGGAATAGCTGATGGAGGATTCGCTGAATATATCCGTCTTCCTAAAACTGCTATAAATTATAAGCTCCCTGATGATTTTCCTCTAAAGTTGGGTCCTTATGTAGAGCCATTAGGGTGCGCTATCCACGCTGTAGAGCGAGCCGATATCCAGCTGGAGGATTTTGTGGTAATTGCTGGTCTCGGTACTCTGGGCTTGGGTATGCTTCAGACAGCTCGACTGAAAAACCCCTCCATGTTGGTAGCTATTGATCTTAAACCTAAAAGATTGGATTTAGCTAAGCGCTTAGGTGCTGATTTAGTTCTCAACCCCGCAGAAGAAGATGTGGTGGAGCGAGTTAAAGACTTGACCGATGGTTATGGTTGTGATGTGTATATTCATGCAAGCGGCAGCCCCAAGGGAGTAATTCAGGGGTTATCTATGATTAGAAAGTTAGGTAGATATGTGGAGTTCAGCGTATTTAATGAGCCTACCACAGTGGACTGGAGCATTATTGGTGACGTAAAAGAGTTGGATATTAGAGGGGCTCATCTATCTCCTTATACTTATCCTCTGGCTATCAAATTTTTAGCGGATGGAACGGTAAAAGCCGATGAAATCATAACTCATGAATTTCCTCTTGCTGAATTCAAAAAAGCAATGGAGGTAGCCGAAAAAGGTGAAGATGCTATAAAGGTAGTACTAAAGCCTTAAGTGATTAGCTTAACCGGGTACTATTCAAAAACATAAAAAGGTGGAGGCATTTCCACCTTTTTATGTTTTTGTGTGCCTGGATGGGGGCGATAGTTCGAAGGGCTGCTATGGGATAGCGGTAGCTATAACGTTCCGGACAAGATGCCCAAAAGTGACCTCCACCGTATCTGAATGGTAGTTCTCAGGAAGAAAACTGGGAAGCTCCTGATTTTTTCTCTCATTCAGTAGCAGACTAAGTATTCTGAGGTAGTTGAGTTTCCCGGAGACCGGAAAGTGCTGCTTGCATTCTTAGCACCTTCTAACTATCAATCTAGTGGGGTTCTATCAGATTGAAAAGCGGAAACGCTGTAATTATAGGTTCCTATTCATTATGTGGGAGGGGAGTTTTCTCCCTTTTTTATAGTTCAAGATGGATGGAGAGAATTGGGCAGGTTTTCTGGATAAAAAGGCGATGGAAGGCGTAAAATTCATTGATGGAATTTGAGAAGGGGATGCTTATCTCGGGTTATCCACAAAAGTTGCGTATGTTATTATAGGATCATAAGAAGATAAGAGGTGAGGATGGACTACAAAATTTTGCCTACTAAGGCTCTCTGTCAACTGTCACCTCACCTCTTTTCCCTCCTTTAAGCTAAGTAGGAAGTTATTGGAAATTAAGAGATACGCAAATGCTAAAGGAGGGAAAAAGAAAGGAGGAGAAATTAAAATGGCTTTAGCTTCTCAGGAATTAGCCACTCTATCTTCACCGAGGGAGAAAGCGGCAGCAGGAATAGATCCTGCTCGATACTCTATTCAAATAGCCCTACTTTCCCCCTCCAAAGAGCATTATAACACTACTTTCCCAGTTTGTGCTAATACAGTAGAGGAATTGGAAAATATACTTCCTAAAGATATACCTGTTGTAGCTGAAGGTTTTGGTACTACCTCTCGTATTTTCTTCCTGGATCTCTCTCAAAAGGGATACACTCTCTGGGAATTAAATCCTGCTCTGGGAAAACACCTACGTATTCTGGAAAAAGAAGCTCATACAGATTCTCTGGATGCTCGAAGTATTGCTCGAGCTGGTCTTTATTTCCCTGACCGCCTTTCTCCCATATGTCTTAAGGAAGAAAGAGAAGCTCTTACTTCTCTCCTGCGGATGAGAAAAGAAATAGTAAAGGAGTTAACCGCAGATTGGAACCGTCTGCATGCTTTGTTGAGTGAAAGCTATGGTCACTGGTATGATAAACTGAAAAAGAAAGTCCATACCAAAAAAGGGAGAGCTTTCTTCAAAAAATATCCTTCTATCAATGCTTTCTGCCAGGATAAAGGAAAAGAGGAAAGTTTTTCTCCTTCCCTCACCCAGGAAGAAAAGGAGGGTCTTCTTTCCCAGAAGCCCTGGGCTTCCAAGATCTATCTGGAGAGTTTGGAATGGCAGATTCGCTTTCTTTTGGAGAAAATTGAACTCTTGGAAGGAAAGAAACGGGAATTGGGGAAAAAGATTGAGCAGTATCTCAAAG
>NZ_JAAYFP010000142.1:0-1557 GCF_012728195.1 Candidatus Sordicultor fermentans | reverse complement strand
GGAACTTTTTGAGAGATAGGAAAATTATCCCGGGCTCTCAGGGAATGGATTCCCCAGTATGCATTTTGAGGTATTAACTTTTCACCCAGGGAATCTCTTTCCCTGCGAAAATTTCTATTTTCCAATATCTTTTCACTCCTTTTTATCCGGTTTCCCTGTTAATGAGAACCAGACAGGTCTCTTTTTATTTTAATTGACTGGCAAAAATTAATAAGCAGGCGTAAAAACATATTGTGACTGCTTCCCCGGGAAACAGTGCGAACCAGGGTGTT
This sequence comes from Candidatus Sordicultor fermentans, assembly GCF_012728195.1. Lineage (NCBI taxonomy): Bacteria > Pseudomonadati > Atribacterota > Atribacteria > Atribacterales > Candidatus Caldatribacteriaceae > Candidatus Sordicultor > Candidatus Sordicultor fermentans. The sequence goes on along the minus strand of NZ_JAAYFP010000142.1, from coordinate 1,285 downwards.
TCTATCGATATCATAATACAGAAGAGCCAGGCATAACAGTCAATAGAAACTTCGTCTTGATTCAGAGACGGAGGAATAGCCCCCTAACAGTAAACGAACATGTATCCCCCGATAAATAGCAAAACGACCAGTCAAATTCTCTTATCTGATAATAGCTGAAACCCAGCCTCAGAGCAAGGGAAGGTGGTCATTTTTCCTGTCTTCTTCTATTCGATGAGGATAAGAGCATAGTAGGTGGGCTGGCAACTTCTTGAGCGAACCACCTCAATCGGGAAACCATGTTGCCTTACAGTTGCATATACATCGATTCCACAGGCTTCCATAGAAGGGCGAGCATATTCAGGATGCAGACAGGGATATTCTAAGGGACAGGGATTACACAGCTCACATGGTCCTGAGGGGATAGCCAGCGCTTTATAATATCCGGAAAGGAAAAGAGTTCTCTCTAAGTCAGCGGCAATCTTTCGCAGGGTCTCGCAATCTTCTGGTTTCCAGAGAATAGCAGCTTGTCTGTATTCTTCGAGCATTTTTCTGGTGCGGGAGGGCTCCGGCGAATACGGTGGACAGGTAAGACTCTGTGCGTATCCATCACAGCCAAACTGGCATTTGAATCGTACCCATTCAGCCACCACTACTGTTTGAGAATCGATTAGCCGATATTCCTTGACCCTTCCGGCAAGCTCGTTTTCGAATATCCCCGCGATAGTTTCTTCTTTCATAACTTTCCCCCCAGAGATGTTTTCCTCATTGTACCTCAAAACTTAAAAGTTGGTGCTAAATATTAGCAACCGAATATCAGGGGGTAAATGTCCCTCCTGATGACTCAGAAATATAAAGGGGCGTTGCCCTCTTGTGAACTCCTTTCTTTTCCTACCATCGCGAGGAGCAGGTGGCCTACGGCGCAAGATTAAAAGCAAAAGAGATAGAAAAACTAAAAATCAATAATGCTGGGAAAATACATCCCAGCGACAAGGCAATCTCTCTTTTTGGAGCTTCAATTTTTCTTTTCCGTCACCCCGGCAATCTTTAAGCCGGGGTCTAAATTATTTAAAAACATGGATTCCCGACTACTAATTTCGGGAATGACAAATGATGTGGATGCCTGATAAAAGCGCTCAGGCATGACGGAGGAGGTGTCACCCCTGAAGGCTTCTATCACCCCAAGTCCGTCACCCCTGAATGTTTCTATCAGGGGTCTACAGTATTGAAAGTATTTGGATTTCCACCTCTTCGTCACCCCGGCAATCTTTAAGCCGCTTTTAGCCTGCCCCTGAATGCTTCTATC
>NZ_JAAYFP010000141.1:0-4580 GCF_012728195.1 Candidatus Sordicultor fermentans | reverse complement strand
GTTTATAAGGGGGCAACGCCCCTTTATAGTACTTTCCGTCATTCCCGAAATTTTTTATCGGGAATCCATGCTTTTGCTTTTTTCTTTTTGGAACCATAGGAGCATCTCCTCCCATTATTTAGATTCCTCGTAGAACCGCTCAGGAATGACCTCTCCCTCCGTCATTCCCGAAATTCGGGCGGGAATCCAGATATTTTCGCCCTTAAGCAATTTAGATTCCTGATAGAGACACTCAGGAATGAGAGACTTGAGGATGATAGAGGCGTTCAGGGGTAACGACCTTCTTTTCTGTCATTCCCAAAATCTTTTATTGGGAATCCATATGTTTTTACTGGGGGAGGATTTTCCCACCAGTGGCATTTACTTTTCAGATTTTTGTTTTTTTGCTTTTTAGGGTGATAGGGGGTTTCCCCTTGTAGTTTGGATTTCTGATAAATACGTTTAGGAATGACAAACTTGTGGGAATTTCACTCTCACTTTCACCCCGGAAGAGCGATGGAAAAGAGGGCTTTTAAAGAGAGGAAGAGAAAGGAATCCGGGTGAGGCTTCCTTTTACCTTTTTGCTCTGATTTTTTTCTCAATCGCAATTTTTACATTACATCCTCGCAGTATTCCTGATAACCTGTTCTTTCACTCTTTAGAGAGATTATGGCATGCTATTTTAATTTTTTTGGTATTTGTACTTTATTATGCACCACGGTCTCCTACTATATAAAATACCAGATTACTCCCCAGGAAAAAACCAGGATACTGGGCCAGAGAAGCAGTCGATATACTTTCTCTATATCAGTCTTAAAATATCGGCAGGAAAGAATGAGACAGAGATGGGTGGGAGAGAAAATAATTCCCAGATATCCTCCAATATAGAGGAGAGGAATCGCTTTCTCTAAAGAAGCAAGAGACAGAAGAGGTAAAATTAAAGGAAAACTAACTCCTACAAAAGCCGACGTTAGCCCGCTTACGAGAGCAATAAAGAAGGCCAGCACCAAACCTAAGAGGATTACCGGCATATTCTGAGAAATCATGAAGTCTACCACTGGCTGAAGAACACCGCCTTGAGTAATGGCGGTTTTGAATATCAGAATTCCAGCTACATCAATCATTATTGACCAGGGAAAATTCTGGAACATAGCGGAGATAATCTGAGAAAAAGATAATTTGCCAAGGAAAATAGCCAAGATTAGCCCTATCATGCCTCCCACCCAGATTGGAATTCCTAAAAATACTACTAAAACCGGAGGGATTAAAGGAATAAAAGGTTGAATAATCTCATAAAAATTGACCTTTCCGGGTGGGTCGGGGGAGTTTTCTACCTCCATTTTTCTAACCACTAACCAGCCTCCTATAATAGCCAGAACGAAAAAAGGAAGGTGGTGTATTACTATCCAGGGAAGAGACAAACCCGATAGAGAAGAGACTAAAAGAATTGCTGGATAAAGAGGAAGAAAATATTCCCAGATATGGCGAAACCAATAATTGATGAAAGCTAAAATTTCTCCTTGTGTATGAGGTGAGGTGCGAGAAGCTTCTACCAATGGGGCAGAGAAAATAGCTCCACCTGGCATAGGGAGAATTCCCACGAGAGCAGGAAGGGCCAGAGAAACCAATCGGGGGTTCTTAAAAAGAGTTTGGGTGGATTTTACCAATAGGTTTAGTTGACCGGTGTAGGAAAGAACGTTTCCCAGAATGGTAATGCATACTATGTTGGCCATTAAATTGAGATTAGAATAATCCCCAAAGGTGCTTATCACTATCTTCAGGCTTTCGATGGGAGCAACGGCAGAGAAAAGAAGAAGTAGAAGGGCTGCTATGGCAAGAGTCACCCCTAAATTTATTTTATATCGTAAAGAAATCAAAATTACAATGAAGACCAAAGCGATTTTTATAAGTTGAATCAAGAATTAGCCCTCCTCCAATGTTAAGTTCACTTTCTCCGATTATACAACTAATTCCTTTATTTGAGTTTATATCTTTAGAATCAGAGATTTAGTAAGAAGAGGGGTAAGGCCTTCGCCCTCAATTTTTGGGGAAAACTTCTTCTCTAAGAGAAAGTCGGTACCGAGATGGCATTTTTAGTGTTTCTTTGAGATAATACGGCCATGAAAAGATTTGTTTTAGGTTTAATTGTAAGTTTTTGTCTGGGGTGGCTTTGTTTTTGTTCCGCCGTTTGTGCTGCTACTTTCTTTCAAGGAATATGGATAGATGTGCGGAGCATCCCCCTGACCGAGGACGGCATTCGGGATATGGTCAGGCGCGTGCATTCGGCTAATTTCAATGCTATTTTAGTGGAGTCCTTTTATTTGGGTGAAACCATTTATCCTTCTCCTTTTTTATCTTCTCAGGGGTTGCCTTCTCAAATGTCCACTTTCGAGGAGGCGGGCATTGACCCTTTGAAAATAATTGTGGAAGAGGCTCATCGTCTTTCTTTACAGGTGCACGTGTGGTTTGATATGTTTTATGTGGGACTCAACGAGCCTGGAGCCTTACTTTCTCGCTATCCCCAGTGGAGTGCCATTAACCGAGACGGGAGCACTGGTTACCAGCAAGGAAATAACCACTTTTTCTGGATTTGTCCGGAACACCCGGAGGTGAAGGAGTTTTATTCTCAGCTTTTCCAGGAGGTGGGCAAAAATTACCCCATAGATGGGATTCATCTTGATTATCTTCGTTTTCCCGACCCGACGTTAGCTGATGCTTGCTACGCTCCAGAACATTGCCAGAAGTTTAAAGAGGAGTATGGCGTCGACCCCCGGGAAATTAGCCCCCTGAACCAACCGGCTTTTTATCGGGAGTGGAATAAAACACGCGCTCAATTTTTAACAGATTTTGTGACTTACATTTCAGAAGAGCTGCGTCATTCGTTGCCTCACTTAATTTTCTCCTGTGCAGTTAAACCCCAGGGTTTTCCAGAAGAGCTGAATCCCAGGTCTTTGCAAGATTGGCCTCGCTGGGCAGAACTGGGGCTTTTTGACGTTTTTATCCCTATGACTTATAGCTCCAGACCTCCAGAGTTTAAGGGTCTATTACTCTGGATAAACACTTTTCTTTCTTCTTCTGCGCCTTTTTATAGCGGAATCTGGGGAGTTAATCTTTCTGACCATTCCATTGCTCAGGAGATTACCATTGCTCGAGAAGCAAAATCGCAAGGAGTATCCATTTTTGCTTATCCTTATCTTACCGACCAAACCTTGAGTTTCCTGGCTGCTGGCCCTTTCCATGAAAAACCTTCTCCTCCCACCATTGAGGAATTATCAGTTCCTCGAGAACTTCCCCCTGAAGTTAAGCCTGTATCTTATTATCAGGAGAACGCCCGACGAGTAACTGCTCTTTATACCGGTACTCCTGTTGTACCTGATGGTGTTTTGGAAGAGATATGGGAATCTGCCCACTGGCAGGCCGATTTTACTCTTATTACTGGAGAAGGAGAAGCCAGCCAGGATACCAGAGTGGCTCTCCTTTATGACTCTCAAAACTTATATGTTGCCTTTTTCTTTGAGAAAAATCCTGATGAAGTTGTTTTTTCCGTTACTCAAAGAGACGGACCGGCATTCTATGATGACTCGGTAGAAATTTTTCTGGACCCGGGTAAGAGTAAAAGTTTCTACTATCAGCTGGTAACCAATCTGGTTGGTGCTCAATACGATGGTTCTTCTTTGCAAGGAGCAGCTTGGAATGGAAACTGGAAAGCTGGAGTTATGGAGGAGAATCATCTTTACTCTCTGGAGGTAGCTATTCCTTTTTCTGAAATAACCAAAGAGCCACCTTCTGGGGGAGAAGAGTGGGGGATAAATTTTTATCGCAACAATTTAAAACAAGAAGAATTCAGTGCCTGGTCGCCTACTCCGGGTGTCTATGCTGTGCCTTCCCTTTTTGGAACTGTAGAATTTTCTGTGCCCTAAAAAACATCTATGGGGAGTTATCTTGTTAGAAGATAACTCCCCATAGATGCAAGGAGGGGATTTTCTAAGTTTATAACTTTTCAATTACTCATTTTCAGTCCGAAGGGTATTATAGCTGGTTATTATTTTTTGTCAATAGCTTTTTTGGAAAATTAATAAAATATAAAATATTTAATAAATATTTTATAATGATAGCCTCCAACATAGAAAAAGATGTGAGGAGTGCGTGGTCTTAAGCCTTCAACTTGTTTTAACAAAGAAATTCCTCAAAATACTCTCCCAAGTTTTAGGTTTAGCTAATTTTAAAACCTTCCCCATTTTGAATCCCTTTTTTATGAGTAACGGCTTCAGGAGTTAGGAAAGGCAAAATGAAAAGTAAAAATGGCTGAAATTGGTTTGGAAAAAAAATGGAGCGGAAAACGGGATTTGAACCCGCGACCCTCGGCTTGGGAAGCCGATGCTCTACCACCTGAGCTATTTCCGCTCTTATACACTAATATAATAACATGAAGAATGTTTTTTTCAAGTATCCGAATTGTCTCAACTAAAAATCTCGACACAAATCATTCTATTTGCAGGCTATCCTCCTTAAGCTGAAGGTGGAATAGGGCTCGCATTATAGTTCTATAGTTGACTACAAGAAAGTAGGTAAGGGAAGGGTTTTTGAGAGAAGCATTTTTT
>NZ_JAAYFP010000140.1:0-20342 GCF_012728195.1 Candidatus Sordicultor fermentans | reverse complement strand
CCCTGGTAGGAGTGGACCCTGGGGAGGAGATCAGCAAATTGGCGCTAAAATTGTCGATGGAGAAATAGACCTCTTAATTTTCTTCTGGGATCCTTTAGAGCCTTTGCCTCATGATCCGGATGTAAAAGCACTGTTGCGGATAGCGGTTCTGTGGAACATACCTGTTGCCTGTAACAGAGCTTCAGCAGACTTTATCATATCATCTCCTCTTATGTACGAAGAATATGAGAGGTTAGTTCCTCAAACCCCTCAAATAGCGTGAAAAAACTGCTAATTTAGAAGATAAAGCAAGTCTTCTTGTGAAACTATTGTGAATCGGAAAGAAGATTTTCTCTCCCAGCGATTAAACAGAATGAAACAATCACTTTAAGAGTACTCTTTCATCTTGACATTAGGGCCTACTTTAAAACCGGCTTTAAGAATGAAATACGGACATTGATGATTACATTGATCAGGAAAGAAATTATTGAACAAGGTAGTTTGAAGGTGCAGAAGAAACAGCTTTGAAAACATGATTTATTATAGAATAACCACAACCGCTTTTGCCAAGGTATTGAAGAAAATGATAACACTATGGTAGAATAGTGTGCGTAGAAAAGTTTTTGGGCGCGGTTAACTCAGCGGTAGAGTGCCATCCTCACACGGTGGAAGTCGCTGGTTCGAATCCAGCACCGCGCACCATTTTATTTAAGAAAAGAATCTTAGCATTTCTCACAAAATTCCTTAAACTCTAAAGCTGCCTTCTCTACGTCTTCCCGACCAGAGAAAATACTGGTTGTTCCAGCCACAAAAACATTAGCTCCGGCTCTCTTGAGGGGAGGGACAGTTTTTTCTCCAATCCCCCCATCTACGGCGATGTCCAAATTCAAGCCTTTTTTCTCTACCATTTCTCTTACCTTCTCAACCTTGGGTATCACTTCAGGAATAAATTTCTGTCCTACAAATCCCGGGTCTACAGTCATTAGAAGTACCAGGTCTAAATAAGGTAAAAGATAGGAAAGAAGCTCAGGAGGAGTAGAGGGATTAAGAGCCAGCCCCACTTTTTTACCTTCTTTTTTAATCCTATCAACTAACTGATGTAGACGACTGCTCACCTCAGCATGAAAAGTAATCATATCTGCTCCTAAATCGGCAAATAGAGGTATAAAAGATTCCGGATTCTGTACCATAAGGTGAACATCAAAAAGAAGAGAGGTGGCTGGGCGAAGTTTTCTTAAAAGATTAGTACCTAGAGCAAAGTTAGGAACGAAAACTCCATCCATAATATCAATGTGAAGCATGTCTATTTTTGCTTCTTCTAACTTTTTTACTTCTTCCCCCAGATTAAGATAATCAGCACAATCTAAAGAAGCAGAAACTTTTATCACGATTTGACTGACCTCCTTATGGCTCTATAATAACTTTAGTATAAGGAAAATGTTTTTGCTGCATTTCCATTATAAAAGAGGGAGCTTCCTCCAGAGTTACTCGGTGAGAAATCAAAGGAGATAAAGAGAATCTTCCTCTCTCTTCTAATTCCAATAATCTTTTCCAATCTGAATTCAGAGACGAAAAATCGGAATTCCAGGTACCAACAACGGTAAGCTCTCGGCGAAGAATTATACCGATTTCTTGAGGATTTAAGTTCACGTCTTGTCCTTGATTCCCCACCAGGAGAACTTTGCCTTTCTTTCTCACTATTCTTAAAGCATCTAAAAGAGCCCGGTTGCTTCCTGAAGCCTCAATAGCTAAGTCCACCTCTTCTTTTTCCCCTACCGGAGACAAAGTGAGATCAAAACCTAAAGCACGAGCTAAAGGAAATTTTTGCTCATCCACATCATATCCTGTGAGCATTCGAGCTCCTCCTAACTTTGCCCACATGCCACAGAGAAGCCCAATAGGGCCTAAACCAAAAACTGCCACCCTATCACCCACCTCCGGGTGAGCACGTCGCAAGGCGTGCAAAGTTACCGCTCCTGGTTCACTCAGCGCTCCCTCTTCCCAGGAAACGCTGGTAGGCAGAGGAAGCAGATTCTCTACAGGAGCTACTACAAACTCGGCAAAACCTCCATTTTGCCGAGAGCCTAAATATCCGTAATTATTACATAACTCATACTGACCCACTTCACAATATTCGCAATCTCGGCAAGGAAGAAGAGGATAAACTGTAACTCTTTCTCCCAACCATTCCTCATCCTCTTCCTCTGCCACTTTTGCTACTTCACCTGAAAACTCATGGCCAGGAATGAGAGGGTAAAAATAAGCCTGGCCACCGAAAATCCGGGGGAGGTCTGAGCCACATATTCCTGCCGCCCGAACTTTTATTAAGACTTCTCCCTCCCGAGGGACAGGGGTCTTTACCTCCCTGAGAGACAAAACTCCTTTTTCTTCCAGAACCAGAGCCTTCATGGATTAACCACAACTTTCAGCCCTTCGTGGGATTCAGCTACTCTAAAAGCTTCCTGAATTTCCTCTAGAGGGAAGCGATGAGTAATATACTCTGCGGGATTTACCATTCCCTTTTCCATTACCCGCAGGGCTTTTTGATGATGACGGGGGAGGCTGCCATGGCTACCCAACACCATACATTCCTGATAATGGATAAAGTTACTAGAAATGCTTATATTACGTGCCCCGGAAGGTAATCCACCAAAAAAGTTTATCCGGGCTCGATGGCGAGCGAGAAGAAGAGCTTGCTCTTGTGCTTCAGGAGAGGCACAGGTCACCATCACCACATCTGCTCCTTCTCCATCTGTTACCTCTTTCACCTTCTCTTCCACATGTCTATCGCTCAAAAAATAATGGTCGGCATTAAATTTACGGGCCAAATCCAGCCGCAGCTGAGAACGCTGGATAACGATGATATTAGTTGCCCCCATATGACGGCCCATTTCTATCATCATACAGCCAATAGGACCTGCTCCAATGATACATAGAGTGTCTCCCACTTCCAGATTAGCCATCTCCAGCCCGTTAATGGCACAGGCCAAAGGTTCAGCTAAAGACGCTTCATCAAAAGAAAGATTTTCAGGGATTTTGTGCACTGATCCCTGTTCCACTGATAAGGAATTAAGTAGAATATATTGAGCAAACCCTCCGGGGAATTGATAACCAATAGCATAGTTTATAGCACAGTTTGTTCCCATTCCGTTCTGACACCAGAAACATTTTCCGCAGGGAACGTCTGCCCCCACTGCCACTCGATCTCCTATCTCGAATTTTTCTACTCCTTCACCCACTTCTACCACAACACCTGCGATTTCATGACCGATGATATGGGGAAACTTAACCCGGGGATTGCCATGGTGCATAATTCGGATATCTGAACCACAAATGGCACAGGCTTTGACCCTTATCAGCACCTCTCCTTTCCCTACTTCATAATCCTCTACTTCTCTTACCACTAAGCGATCTATATCTTCTAAAATAGCAGCTTTCATCATAATCTCCTTTCTATTGAAGAAAACACATTTCTTCCTGTACTATTTTTATAGCTAACTATATATACCAGAGAATAGAAAGACTGTCTCTTCGGTGGTATACGTAGCTCCCTCTTTAACTTTGTGCTACGAATAAGCTGTAGCAGTGCCGGGAATTTCTACTATACCGAGAAAGCTCTTTTCCTTCCCTGGTGGATTATTTATACTTCCTCTTCTTCAGAAGCCACAGAAATTATCCTGCTGTCATTTTGGTATGTCATTCCCGGAATTTAGCCAGGAATTTATCTTCTTCTGTCACTCCCCTTTTCTGTCGTTCCTGATTTTTTATATATCTTTATCTCAAGTCGTAAGCTGTTTGTTTTTCTTTCCAATATTATTTATTTTTAATCCTTGTGTTTTTGTCTTCCAGGGAGTTACAAGGGAACTAATTCCCCTATAGTTCAAACCCTCGATAGGAACACGCAGGCACACTGAAGTATTAACCCCGTGTCTTTGTGTTTAGTTTTTCCATCTATCTTGCTTTTAACTTTGTACTGCAAGCACTGAGAGGAAAAGCGTCCCTCAGTGCCTTATATTTTTTTTATCTATTCTGCTTTTAATCTCACGCCGTAGACTGCTCTAAAGTCACTCTCCCCTCTACTTTAGTGCCATTTTTTAAAGTATCGGATACCGGGCAGCGTCTGTCTACCTCTTCTTCAAACTCTTTTAATTCTTCATCGCTAAGGTCACCATTCACTTTGACCTGATAGCGAATAGCTAACAGTCCGGGACGAACCTGATCATATTGTCCCATAAATCCTCGAGGGTCTAAATCTCCTTCTACCTCTATCTCTATTTTCTCGATGGGTAAATTTTTCTCCTGAGCTACCACCCGGCTGACAATCCCCAGACACCCGGCGAGAGAAGCCAGTACACCCTCCACCGGGTTACAGGCACTATCTTCTCCACCTAGAGAAGGTGGTTCATCAAAGGAAAGAGTAAAATTCCTCACCTGAGTATCTATCCGTAGGCCTCCTTTCCACTCTCCAGTAGCTTTAAAAGTGTTAATCATTAGATTTCCTCCTTTCTAAGTTTTTTCTTCTCGCGGTAAACAAAGTATTTCTTTAATTTTTAAATCGAAAAAAGAATTTTGATGAGCAGCTCTGAGGAGAATCGCGGTATCCACTCCTTTGCCTCTTCCTCCCATAGAGATAACATCGTCTGTGGTGGGAATAACTCCCCCATCGGCAGCCATAATAGCTATCTCCACTGCCACTTTAAAGCCCTGGGAAATACGTCGATAGCTCTCAGCAATAATTTCCGGGATACTCACCCCTCCAAATTTCTGTCGGAAAGAGCGGCCAACTCCGCTTAGAGCATGAGAGCTCATGACGATTTTCACTCCCTTTTTTTCCAGCTCTTCTCTCCGGGAAGGAGTAAAAGATATGCTATCTTCGCCACAGAAGCCAGCATGATAAGTTACCATAACTAAATTACCAGAGTAGTCTACCTCTCGGGCTTTCTTTTCCAGAGATAAAGCAGTATCTCCAGAGCGAGAAGCTACCACCATATGTTTTATCCCCAGCTCCTTTGCCCTTTCTAGAGCAATGTCCAGAGTGGCTAATGTGTTATCTGGACCGGACTGAGGAAAATACCAGATTTTTTTCTCTTCCATTTTTTCCCCCTACTGATGTAATTCTATTAATTCTCCGGTTTCCATATAGTAGACCCGCTCAGCAATATTAGTAATGTGGTCTCCAACTCTCTCTAAGTAACGAGCAATCATCAAAATCCAGATAGCCTGCCGAGTAACACTGGGGTCTTTTTCTATGTGCTCTACCACTTCTTCATGAACAGAACGATAAAGAGCATCTACCTGATCATCGGCTTCCACCACTTTTTGTACTATGGTTAAGTCTCTTTGCACAAGAGCAGTGATAGCCTCCTCTAACATTTTCCTTACCAAGTCTGCCATTTTTGGCACATCTATGAGAGGTTTAAATAACGGTTTTTCGGCCAAGCGAATGCTGAATTTGGCAATATCAACAGAATAGTCACCAATTCTCTCCACATCAGTAATAACTTTCAGTATGGCAGCAATTACTCGTAAATCTTTAGCCACTGGTTGTTGCAAAGCAATGAGTGATAGGCACTTTTCTTCAATTTTAAAGTTGAAGTCATCCACTACATCATCTAAAGCAATAGCTTCTTCTGCTTTTTCTATATTTCTTTCTTTTAGAGACTCAATAGACATCTGTAACATTTTCGCTGCTGTGTGAGTCATATTTAGTAAATCTTCTTCCAGCTCTTTTAACTGTTGGGTGAAACGCTCCCGAATGATTTCCACTGTTATCCCCCTTCTCAATTTTAATCAAATATCAAATATCAATTAATTTTGCTACTCCTTCTTTCAAATCACAAAGAGCCAAAGTAGCTCTTCCGCTGAGTAGACCGCACACTTCCCCCGGATTAATCAAGAAAACGCCGTTTTCCTCTTTTATAACCGCTTCATGGGTATGCCCGTAAACTACCAGGTTGTATTTTCTACTTTCCCAGGCTAATTGCGCCGGCAAATAAAAATGGGAAATCCAGATGCGGAAACTATTCTTTTCTCCCTCCCAGAAAGGAGCATTTACCTTCCCTCCTGATTTCTGAAAAATGCCCAGTATCTCTCCGTCGTTATTGCCCAGTACCCCCTCCCAGGGGATAGAAAAGCGAGTTAAAAGTTCTACTGAGAAGGGGGCAACATAGTCTCCAGCATGAAGGATTAGGTCTACTTTCTCCTTTTCTAAAATATCCAGAGCTTGCCTTAGCGAGGCAAGATTATCATGACTGTCGGATAAAATACCCACTTTCATTGTTATCCCTCTCAAAATTTCTCCCAGTGTAAAACTTCTTCTAAACTTCTTTTTGCCGGCATAACAGGTTCTGCTGCAGGATATCCCAGGGCTATCAAGCTTACCAGACGATAATCATCCGGGACATTGAGAATTTCAGCTATCTGTGGACTATAGTGCTTTTTATCACCGGCTACCCAGCAAGAACCTAAACCTAAATCTCGAGCAGCAAGAAGAATATTTTCCGTAGCAGCACAACCATCTTCCAGGTAAAAATGAGTGTCTCGGCAAAATACAGCTACGCAAACCGGAGATTGAGCAATAAATTTCCCATAATCAGTGGCATTAGCAATTTCCCTCCGTTTATCAGGATCGGTTACCACTATAAATTCCCAGGGCTGAGAATTGTTGGCCGATGGAGCTAAACGCGCACAATCGATTATTTCCTCAATTTTTTCTCTTTCCACCGGAATATCCTTAAACCGACGAACTGAGCGTCTTTTTCTTAACACTTCCAGAGTTTCCATATTTGTTTCCTCCTATATCGTCAAAAGCTTGAGTTGTTCATACATTTTCCTCTTATCGATAGACGAAGCACGGGAACGTTGCACCACTTGGGTAAAAAACTCTATAGTTTCTTGATAAGTCTCCCGATCCACGGGGAAGGGAATCCCATCTTTTCCTCCATGAGCAAAGGAAAAACTCACCGGATCGGTAAAACTGGGAGAAGCTCCCATTACCACTTCAGTTGTAAGAGCTAAAGCCCGTAAAGTTTTAGGGCCCACTCCCCGGAGAGCCAGGAGGTTTTCAAAGTTTTGAGGCTTTTCCTCGTAAATCATATGCAGGGTTTTATCTATTCGTCCCAGATTAAAATCTTCTTCCTTGATGAAGTGGCGAGAAGGAAGTGAAAGACGAGGAATAAGGGTCATCTCCTCTTTTAACTTTTCTGGCTTTTCCTGTGCTAACTTTACTATACCCTCTCGGCAATCTGTACTCTCTCGAGCTACCAGATTGAGAACTTCCCTTTCTTTTTTCTCTCCCCAGATTCCCTGGTGAGGTTCACAAACTAAATCTTTTACTCCTTCTCCCCACCAATGATATCGGCGGGCGTATTTAGTGTCAGGATTCATACCCTGCTGCACCACTGCCCATTTTCCGGAGAAGGTAAAAAAGAAAGTATGGTGATAGAGATTGTAGCCATCCTGGAGAGCAGAATTGTCTACTTTGGCTGACATGCGGCTCCGGTAAACCATTTGGTCAGCAAAAGGGAGGGCATGTTTCTGGGCATGAAGGCATATTTCTTCTGGAGTCTTGCGGGAAGTTGCTCCTTTTCCGCCGCAGATGAAAAGTCGCAGGTCTTTTTCTTTGCCTCTTACTCCCTCTTTCAGCGCTCCACACAAAGTAGTGGTCAGGCCACTGGAGTGCCAATCAAAACCCAAGAGACAACCCAGGGACTGGAAAAAGACCGGGTCAGAAATCCGACACAGTATTTCTTCCTCCCCAAAAAATTCTACTATAGCTTCCATAATTAGTCCTCCCAAAGTCTTCATCCGCTCAAAAAGCCAGGGAGGGCACTTTCCCCCATGAAGAGGAAGGTCGGCAATGGCTCTTCTCATCCAGCACTCCTTAAAGTTTGTAGCCGATCTGACGCAATAATTTATGGCGATCGGCAATTTCTTTTTCTCCCTCTATCCCTTTACTTTTAAACCCATCTATTACCCCCATTACTCCCCTTCCTTGTTCGGTTTCTTTTATTATTACCTCCACAGGATTGGCAGTAGCACAATATATGTGGCATACCTCGGGAACCATTTTCACAGTATTGAGAACATTGATAGGATACCCGTCTTTCAAAAAAATTATGAAAGTGTGTCCTGCCGATATATTCCAGGCATTATTTTTGGCTAATTCGGTGAGCTCTTCATCGTTTCCCGCATAACGCACGAGACACGGTCCTGAAGACTCGCAAAAAGCCAGACCGAACTTCAAATGAGGAGAAGAAGTTATCAAAGCTTCGTAAAGGTCTTCCACAGTCTTAATAAAATGAGCCTGCCCCAGAATCAAATTATAGCCCTGGGGATTCTCGATTTTCACTATTTTTTCTTCCATATTTTTATTCCTCCTTTTTATGGAATAATTTTCTGACCTCATAAGCACTAACAGGAAGGATAGAGAAAAGAACAACTAAAATCCATTGATTAAGGCTTAAAGTTGCTGTTTGAAAAACACCCTGCAGAGGAGGTAAAAGTACTACCAGTATTATTACCAAAAAAGACAGTAAACATGCTCCCACCAGATATAAATTACCTCGAGGGTCAATTTGCCAGAAATTTCTCTTTTCGGAGCGGAAGCTATAAGCTCTCCATAGCTCGTCAAAACCCAGAGTGGCAAAAGCTATGGTTCGGCTTATCTCCCGTCCCCATAAAGCCAAGCCTATCCCAAAGGAGGCTACCACTGCTAAGGTGATAAAGAAAGCATTGAAGAGTACAATCCCCATATAATGGGGATTAACAATCCCCTCCCGGGGATGGCGAGGTTTTCTCATCATCACATCGGGTTCGGGGCTATCCATCCCTAAGGCTAAAGCTGGAAGACCATCGGTTACCAGGTTAATGAGGAGGATTTGCACCGGTACTAAATGACTGTGCCAGCCTACCAGAATGGGAATAAAAATAGTAAATATTTCTCCTAAATTACAGGATAAAAGATAAACCACAAATTTCCTGATATTATCGAATATCACTCTACCTTCTTTAATAGCCTGCACGATGGTGGCAAAATTATCATCAGTTAAAATCATATCAGCGCTTTCTTTGGCCACTTCGGTGCCTGAGATACCCATAGCCACGCCAATATCAGCTTTTTTTAGAGCCGGAGCGTCATTAACTCCATCACCGGTCATGGCTACCACTTCTTCGTGAGCTTGTAGAGCTTCTACAATTTTGAGTTTTTGCTCTGGCCACACCCGGGCAAACACTTTGATTTTTTTAATATTCGCTTTTAATTCCTCCGGAGAATAGTTAGCTAACTCCTGTCCGGTGACTACCAGGTCCTGAGGAGAAAACATCCCCAGCTCTTCTGCAATTGCCCGGGCAGTGAGAGGATTATCACCGGTAACCATCACGGTAGTAATGCCTGCTTGTCTTGCTTCTTCTAAAGCTAGTTTCGCCTCTGGGCGGGGTGGGTCAATCATGCCTATTAGCCCCACAAAAATCAGGTCTTTTTCCTCTTCCGGGGAAGGTACAATCCCTTCTTCCATCTTTCTCCAAGCAAAAGCTAAAACCCGGAGAGCTTTTTCAGCCATTTCTTCCATCATTTTCTTTATCTCTTGCTCTTTTTCCGGGGAAAGAGGGATAATTTCTCCTTCTTTCTCATAGAAAGAGCAGCGAGTAATAACTATATCGGGGGCACCTTTAACTAAAAGAGCCATTTCTCCTTCTATGTTGTGGAGAGTGGACATCATTTTCCGTTTGGAGTCAAAAGGAACCTCCTCCTGGCGGGGATAAAGTTTTCTCCAGGAGTTAAAATCAACATTTTGCTCCCAGACATAATCTAAAAGAGCAAGCTCAGTGGGGTCTCCAAGACGCACCTCTTCACCTTCTTCACCTTCCTCCACTATAGCATCGTTACAGAGGACGGCAATTTGATAGAGCTTTTCTGGGGCCTCTGTCCATGCCTCCCGAACTACCATACGATTTTCGGTAAGGGTTCCCGTTTTATCGGTACAGATATAAGTAGTAGAACCCAGGGTTTCCACCGCAGGTAATCTACGGATAATAGCCCGGTGCTGACTCATACGATAAACTCCTAAAGCCAAAACCACAGTTACAATGGCTGGCAAACCTTCAGGAATAGCTGCCACAGCAAGACTCACCGCAGTCATAAACATCCCCAAAGGTGTTTCCCCTCGCCAAAAACCTACTAAAAAAACCAGAGCACATATTCCCAGAGTCAAAAAGCCCAGAAGCTTTCCCAGACCAGCCAGCCGTTTTTGCAAAGGAGTTACTGTTTCCTCTTCTTCCTGGATTAAACTGGCAATTTTTCCTATCTCTCTATCCATACCTGTGGCTACCACTATTCCCTTGCCCCGCCCGTAGGTAACCAGAGTTCCAGAATAAGCCATATTGAGGCGGTCGGTGATAGGAATATCGGGAGGAAGAGGAGAAATATCTTTCTCTACCGGTACCGATTCACCAGTTAAGCTCGATTCATCAATTTTCAAGGCATGAATTTCAATGAGCCGCAAGTCAGCAGGAACAAAATCTCCTTCCCGGAGAATCACTATATCTCCGGGAACTATTTCTTCCGAATTTACTTTAAGGGGTTTTCCCTCTCTTATTACTTCGCATTCCGGAACAGTCATTTTCTTCAAAGCTTCCAGAGCTTGACTGGCTCTCCACTCCTGCACCACTCCTAAAACAGCATTCAAAATCAAAATAGCAATGATTACTAAAGAATCAGTAATTTCTCCCAAAAGAAGAGAAACTAAAGCTGCTCCCACTAAAATCAATACCAGGAAATCTTTGAACTGCTCCAGAAACATGGTAAAGATAGTTTTTTTCCTGGGCTGAGGGAGAGTATTTCTCCCATATTTTTCTAACCTTTGTTTTACTTCTTCCTCGCTTAACCCCTTTTTTTCGTTACTGTTTAAAATCTTGATTACTTCTTCCGGAGAAAGCTCGTGCCAGTTTATTCCTTTCTCAGCCAAGGTAATACCTCCTCTAATAATCCTCCCACTTTTTGTATAAAAGTTCTTTTATTTTCTTCGCTTTCTTGTTTACCCACTATTTCCTGGATAAAACCTTCCAGGGCCTGTTCAAAACCAATATCGTATCCTTCTTTTTGACTTTTGTACCATTTATAGTCAAGAACATAGGCAAAAATGTCAGCCAAGCTCTTATCAGGAAAGGCTTCTTCCAACCCCCTCTCTACAATAGCCTGGACTGCAGGAGTATAAACCGACAGAAACCAGTTAAGGCTGGCCTCTTTAAGAGGTACTTCTCTTCCTAAAAACGTCTCCATACTCTTAGCATAATCCTTAATATAACTTAAGAAAGAATCATAATGTCGAGGCTCACTGGCATCAATACCCTTAAGTCCGGTTAAATTTTCAAATTCTGCTCTCTTCTTGCGCAGGGCTCGACTCACCCTTAGCTCGGAAGGGAAAAATTCAATTACCTCAGCATCGATGTATTTTACACCCAGCTCCTTAGCTACTGCTACCCGATGATTACCATCTAATACGTAATATTCATCTCCCACCTGATATACAATAATAGGAGGGAGAACTTCTCCTCTTTCCATCGCTCTTCTAATGCGATAGTAACGAGTATCGGGGTTTTTTAGACGAAAACCGGGGAGCAAATCTCCTGCTCTTCCCACACTACCCACAATTTTGTCCACTGGTATAGCTTGCATACCTCTATAAACTCGATTAGAGAGATTTAATCTTTTAGAAACATCACCAAAAGCTTTTACTTTTTGTTCATCTTTACCAATGATAGGCATAAGAAAAACTCCTATTCTCTGAAAAGCAAAAATTCAGGATTAAAAGAAGCATCCACCCCCAGGAGAGAAAAAAGAGCATTCATTTCTCCAGTAAATATTACCACACCCAGGAAAACGAGCAATATCCCACTCGTTATTTCTACCCATCTTCCTCTTTTTTGTAAACCACGAAAAAATGTGGTGAGGTGTCCCCAGCCTATTCCCAAAAAAATGAAAGGTAAAGCCAGGCCCAGAGCATAAAAGAAAAGAAGTATTCCTCCCTGCCCAATCTTCCCCATAGTAGAGGCATAAAGAAGGATGGACCCCAGAATAGGACCCACACAAGGCGTCCACCCCAGGCCAAAAGATATACCCAGAAGCAGGCTTCGCACTTGAGATAGATTTATTTCCCGGGGGCGAAAGTGTTTGTCAGCATATAACCAGCGAATTTTCAAAACTCCTAAAATCTGCAAGCCAAAAATTATAATAATAATTCCTGCTAAACGATTAAACCACACCCGGTAAGGAGCAATGATACTGCCTAAA
Organism: Candidatus Sordicultor fermentans; assembly: GCF_012728195.1. Classification (NCBI taxonomy): domain Bacteria; kingdom Pseudomonadati; phylum Atribacterota; class Atribacteria; order Atribacterales; family Candidatus Caldatribacteriaceae; genus Candidatus Sordicultor; species Candidatus Sordicultor fermentans. The sequence goes on along the minus strand of NZ_JAAYFP010000140.1, from coordinate 8,074 downwards.
AAAGAAGCTCCTAAACCCATTAACACGAAAATCCCGGTAAAGCCTGTAACAAAAAAGAGAGTATGAGTAATCGTTTTAGTCCTATCTTTTTCGGTTGATTCTACTCCGCTAATATAACTTACATAAGCAGGAGCAATAGCTAAAACACAAGGAGAAAGAAAAGAAAGAAGACCAGCTAAAAAGCTAATAAAGACGTTCAGATCTAAACTCAATTGATTCACCTCTCTATTTTAGACACATCATATTACTATTCTATTATTACTCTCTCCGTTCCAAAAGAGAAAATGCGCAACGCAAAGCTATTCTTAATGTTTATTCGTTGAAGTAACTACCAATAAATATGCAAAGGCGCTTTTGATTATACCGATTCCTCATATTTTCTCAAGTGAGATATAATTGTCTTAATCCATTATACGTTACATAAATAAAAAAAGGAGAGAAGAAAATTGTACTGGGAAAAACAACTAGAAACTATACCCCGGGAGGAATTATCCTTACTACAAGCTGAAAGGCTCAAAAAGACCATAGCTAATGCTCAGAGAACCAGCTTTTATCGTCGTCTTTTTTCGCATAACAAAATAGACCCGGAAAAAATTAAGTCTCCCGAAGATCTAAAATTTATTCCCCCTACCACTAAGGTAGATTTACGAGAAGGTTTCCCTTTTGGTTTCTTAGCTGTACCTTTAGAAGAAGCGGTACGCCTCCATTCCTCTTCTGGGACTACTGGCACTCCTACAGTAATATATTACACTGCTTCAGACCTGGACCGGTGGACTAATCAAGTAGCTCGTTCAATGTATGCTGTAGGGATGAGGAAAAATGACGTTTTCCAGAATATGATGAGTTATGGGCTTTTTACCGGAGGTTTAGGCATGCACTACGGGGCAGAGAGGTTAGGAGCGCTTACTATTCCTATAGGAGCAGGAAACAGCAAAAGACAAATCTGGTTTTTGAAATTTTTTAAAAGTACAGCAATTCATATTATCCCCAGCTATGCTCTTCTTCTTGCTCAACTAATCAAAGCTGAAGACTTAGATCCTCGACAGGACTTCAACATTCGCATCATGCTTTTAGGAGCTGAACCTCACAGCGAAGAGACTCGACGTCGCATAGAAGAAATTTATGGAGCTAAAGCTTATAATTCCTATGGATTATCAGAGGTCAACGGACCAGGGGTAGCCTTTGAGTGTGTTTTTCAGGAAGGAATGCACTTGTGGGAAGATTATTACATTTTAGAAATACTCAATCCCCAAACTCTTTCTCCCACACCTCCCGGGGAAGTAGGAGAAATAGTTCTCACTACTATTTATCGGGATGCTACTCCCCTTATTCGCTACCGAACTGGAGATTTAGCTTCTCTCCTGGAGGAACCCTGCCCTTGTGGTAGAACCCACCGGCGTATTTCCCGTATTCAGGGAAGAACCGATGATATGTTCATTTTCCGGGGAGTAAACATATTCCCCATGCAGATAGAAAAAGTGTTAATGAGCAATCCCGAAGTGGGCAACAATTACCGCATCATTTTAGAAAGAGAAGATTATCGAGATAAAATGATAGTAGAAGTAGAAATAAAACCGGAGCTATTCCTGGGTGATTTACAAAAATTAGCAAGATTGAGAGAAAGAATACAATCTGAGCTTCATTCAGAAATTCTCGTAACTCCAGAGGTAATTTTAGTAGAACCAGGGAGTATACCTGCCCCGGAAGGAAAAGTTCAAAGAGTGATTGACCACCGTCAATTATAAAAAGGAGGAATAAAATGGCTCGCCAGCTTTCCATTTTTGCCGAGAATAAACCAGGAAGAATTGAGAAAATTACTCGCCTTCTTTCTCAGGAAGGAATCAACATTCGGGCTATCACCATCTCCAGCGCCAATGGATTTGGAGTGATTAAAATTTTAGCCAGCGAACCTCAAAAAGCTTTTGAGCTTCTTCGCAACCATAATTTTCCGGTTTACCTGCAAGAGGTCATTGCTGTAGTGATGAATGATGAGCCAGGGGGGTTACATCGGGTAGCCCGGGCTTTAGCCGAAAATCAAATTAACATCGAAGACGCCTACGGGTTTGTAATCAAAAGCGGGGAAAAAGCAGTTCTGGTCATACAGGTAGAAAATCAACCTCAAGCTCATAACATACTGGAAAGAAACGGCTTCCAGCTATTAACCGATGAAGAAATCTACCAATTGTAGCGAGAAAACTAAGGGGGATTGAATCGTCACACCAGATAAAACTGCGAGCTCGCAATAACAACCCGGTAAACAAAACCACCAAGCCACCGTCCATACCGGGCGCACACAAAAAGCTCACCAGCTACGGCTGGTGAGCTTAAAGTAATGGCAGATTTGAGCTTACTTCAAACCGCAGAGAACTTAAAACGGTTAATTGTTTTTGCAAAGTCGCTTTGCAATTTTCTAGCTTGCTCGTCGAACTCACTCCCGTTCCTCCAGGTAGAACGAGGATGAAGCAGCTCTCGTGGTACATCCTTAATTTCTTCGGGAACTAAGAAACCGAATATAGGGTCTTCCCGGAAAGGATAATTTTCAATGCTACCATCGATTAAAGAATGAACAATGGCTCGCGTATAAGTTATATCTATCCGTTTACCAACCCCATAAGGACCCCCCATCCAACCAGTATTAACCAGGTAAGTCCGGGAGCCGTGCTGCGATATTTTTTCTCCTAACATCTTAGCGTATATTTGAGGATGAAGAGGCATAAAAGGAGCACCAAAACAAGGTGAAAAAGTAGCCTGGGGTTCAACAATACCTCTTTCGGTTCCTGCTAACTTACTGGTATAGCCCAGTAAGAAAAACTCCACCGCCTTTTCTCTGCTAAGTTTAGCTACAGGAGGTATCACTCCGAAAGCATCGGCAGTTAACAAAATCACTACTTCAGGGTGTCCAGCCATACCAGGAATGAGAGCGTTTGGGATATACTCAATGGGGTAGCTAGCTCTAGTATTCTCAGTATAGCGGGCATCGTTGTAATCCGCTTCTCGAGTGACAGGGTCTACTACCACATTTTCCATAATAGCTCCATAGCGCAAAGCTTCCCAAATCTGAGGCTCTTTCTCTCGAGAGAGATTTATGCACTTAGCGTAACACCCTCTCTCAAAATTAAAAACTCCCTTCTCCGACCAGCCATGTTCATCATCTCCAATTAAACGCCGTCTTGGGTCAGCAGAAAGAGAGGTTTTCCCTGTGCCGGAAAGTCCAAAAAAGATAGCTACATCGTCCCCCCTCTCTCCCACATTGGCCGAACAATGCATAGGAAGAACCCCTTGCTGAGGAAGGAGGAAATTCATCACTGTAAAGATAGATTTCTTAATCTCTCCTCCGTAAGAAGTACCTCCAATAATCACCATTTTCTCCCGGAAATTGATGATAACAAAAGCTTCAGAGCGAATACCATCTTCTTCAGGGTCAGCTTTAAAATTGGGAGCGCAAATTACCGTAAATTCCGGCTTAAAATTAGTTAACTCTTCCCTCGTTGCTTCAAGAAACATATTTTCTACAAAAACTGTCTGGTAGGCATATTCATTTATAAAACGCACTGCCAGCCTACATTGGGGGTCTACTCCTACAAAACCATCATAAACAAAAATATCTCTACCTTGGAGATAAGCACATAGTTTACCATGAAGCCGATTGAATTTTTCTGGTTCTATGGGAACGTTTATTTTACCCCAATCTATAGAATTATGGGTAATTTCATCATCTACGATATAACGGTCTTCGGGAGAACGACCAGTATATTTACCGGTTAACACGTTAAAAGCTCCGGTAGAAGTGAAAATTCCTTCTTCTCTTTTGATGGCTTCTTCTAAAAGCTGAGAAACAACTGCATTATAGTAAACATAGCGAGGGTTATGAATACCAGCCTTTTCCAGAGGATAGAAAAGAGATTGCATTTACTTTTCCTCCCTTACTTAACTCACTTAAATTTCCAGAATTTTACCACAATAAAGAAAAAAGTAAAGGTCAGACAGACTTTAGAAGAAAAATAGGGAAAGAAAGTGGCTCTCTGATAGATGTTAAAGCTCTGGTTCTTTTCCCGAATAGTTGACAAAAAAATTAAATAAAAATAGACATCCCTTGCTTTTCTGCGTAAAGTGTTTGTATCTAAAACCAGTATAGAGAACTAAAAAGCGAGGCTCTCACAACACTGGAGCACCTCCCCTCAGCAATCTTTATTTTTTTATTTAAACTATTGTCGTTTTGTTTTCCAGGGGTTATAAGGTGGCAGCCCTCACACCGATAGGGAAAAAGCGTCTTCTTCGGTAGTTTTTGTCTTTTACATTTTCTATAAGCCCTTTTCTTTTATCTCACACCGTAAGTTATTTTGCGCTGCAGATATTGAGAAAGATCTTTCTCCCCCCTCGGTGTTTTTTTATGTTTTTAGTTTCACTGTAAGCTGTTCTGCTCCCTATAAAATTGATAAATTCTCTTGAATCATTTCCCATTCGTTGGCAATTTTACGGTTATCACAAAAAAAAAACGATTTGAATATCAAGAAAGAGGAAATATAGTTCGACTAGAACATCAGATAGGGATTCTTTTCAGGGCTGATTAAATCCACATAAGAACACTCAATAACCATAGCTCCAGAAGGAGCGAACTTGAGCCCATGGAGGGAAGCTCTGGGGGCTTCAAAAGACTGCAGGCTATACGTAAGAGATATAAGTACCTCTATACTTAAAATTTACGCTTTCCCCTTTTATCGACTATAAATACATACTATACTGCCCGCATCAATAAAGGCCACCTAAAATCAAAATGGATAGGACCAGACAAGCAAGCACCCATGCTTTGATTGGTCTACAATGCCATTTTTAAAATATTTAATACGTCTTGTTTTCCTAATCTCTTAAAATTGCCGACAGTCTTTGTACCACCAGCTGTACACTTATCAGCCATCTCTTCTAATCGATCATCCGATATGCCTAAGTCCTTTAACGAAGTGGGAAGTCCCACATTCTTATAAAATCTTTTTAGTTGATCTATTCCGGCCAGTGCTGTGCGCTCCGGGTCCTCAAAATCCATATCTACATTCCATACTCGCACTGCAAACTGGACAAATTTATTCCTGTTTTCTCTGTACACATACTTCATCCATGCTGGAAACACTACTGCTAATCCGGCACCGTGGGCCACATCATATATGCCACTAATTTCATGCTCTATGTCATGTGATGCCCAATCACCCACTCGACCAGTGCTCAAAAGGTCATTGTGGGCTATCGTACCAGCCCACATTATCTCAGCCCTGGCATCATAGTTATCAGGCTGATCAAGAACTACAGGTACATTTTTTATAACTGTCTTAAGCGTACTTTCACATAGCCTATCAGTAAAGTCAACATGTCGGGTAGGAGTAAAGTAACGCTCCATCACATGAGCCATTATATCTGAAGCTCCACATACTGTCTGATAAGGTGGTAGAGTAAAAGTTAACTCGGGGTTTAATATGGCAAACCTGGGTCTCATAATCTCTGCATTAACCGCTCTTTTATACCATCCATCTTCGTTGGTTAAAACCGAGCCAGGGCTCGCTTCGCTCCCTGCTGCCGGTATAGTCAACACCACACCTACAGGTATTGTTTCTTGAGGTTCAGCTTTACCAGTATAAAAATCCCACACATCACCATCATATGGTACTCCTATACCTATGGCTTTGGCAGAATCTATAACACTTCCACCACCTACTGCCAGAATAAAATCTACACCTCTTTCCCGACACAGCTTTATACCCTCACGTACCAAACTCACACGGGGGTTTGGTTTCACACCGCCAAGCTCTATAAAATCAATATCCGACTCTTTGAGTGAAGCCACCACTCTGTCGTAAAGCCCAAAACGCTTTATGCTTCCGCCACCGTAGTGAAGCAACACTTTTTCAGCTTGACATTTTTTAATTTCCTGTCCCACCCGATTTTCTGTACCTTTACCAAAAACTATCTTAGTAGGGCTCAAAAACTCAAAATTGTTCATATCTTCCTCCTTTTTAGCTTTTGAAATTTTATTATATTTAATAACAAAAACCTCCCTCTGGTCAAGAAGTACTAAATCATCAGCAATGATTTTTTGTTAGTTCCAGTTACAAGAGCCTTTTCTACAAAAATAATTTCAAAATGTTGGCAAAAAGGGAAAGGATGAATTATAATCTAAGTGGTTATCCTTTCCCCCTCTAGGAGGTGAAAAATAAAGGGGAGAGAAGGAACCAAAAAAGTTTTAAAATCTTATAAAAGAAGGGGGATTTGCTATGAGAAAGAATTTCTTAACTATCTTCATTGTTTCTTTACTGGTATTGGTGTTAGTCGGAGGAGTTTTAGCTCAAGAAAAAAAATACAAAATCGCATACATTTCAGGTATCCTTGACCCCTTCCAGGTTCTGATTGGAGAGGGAATTAAAGACAAGGCCGCCGAGTTAGGGATGGACGCTTTCATTGCTGAACATCCCAAAGCCTGGGGGCCAGAGGTACAGGTTCCTATCTTAGAAGCGGTGGCAGCCCGAGGAGATATTGATATAATTGCCATCGTACCTACTTCTCAAGAAGCCTTAATCGCTCCCCTGAAGAGGATTTATGATAGTGGTATTGATATTATTACTGTTGATACCTACATCGGCGATGGAGATTATTCTAAACCCAGTGACTGGTCATTTCCCTTGGCTTATATTGGAACGGATAATTTTCAGGGAGGGGTGGAAGTAGCTCATCACCTGGCGGAGATGATTGATTATAAAGGAAAAGTATTTGTAGAAACTACCAACCCTGATACATCGAGCGTAGTAGAGCGAGTAGAAGGTTTCAAAAAGGGAATATCTGAATATCCGGATATTGAATTAGTGGGAGTAGAATACTGCCTGGATGTGCAAGAAAAAGCTCAGCAACAGGTAGCAGCTGCTCTGCAGGCTCACCCGGATATCGTAGGAATTTTTGGTACCAACCTCTATAGCGCCCAGGGTGCTTACCAGGCAGTGGCCAATGCTGGATTAGCTGGAGTGGTAAAAATTGCTGCCTGGGATGCTACTGAAGATTTGATTAAAGCGCTAAAGGAAGGACAGGTAGATCTGGTTCTGGCTCAAAAACCCTATGAAATTGGAACTTTAGCCGCAGAATGGGCTTATAAGTATCTGGTGGAAGGTCAAGAAGTCCCCAAGAGAATTGTTCCTGGTTTCTTCTTCTTCACCCGAGATAATGTAGATGATCCAGAAGCTCAACAATATATTTATCGAATGCCTCAGGACTGAAGCTAAAGGAGGGAGGTCTACCCTCCCTCCTTTCAAAAAGGGTGAAAAATGTTACTTTCTGAACTAAATCCTGGACAACGATTTCTTCTTTTTTTAGGTAAAAATTGGGTAGTTTTCTTCCTCCTTTTTCTGTGCGTTCTTTTTAGTTTTACCGGAACAGGTTTTTTATCTCCTAAGACTTTAAATAACATTCTCATCACCTCCTCACCCGCTCTTCTTTTAGCGGCGGGAGAAACTTTTGTCATCATAACAGGTGGTATCGATCTTTCTGTGGGATTTGTGCGAGGATTAATTTCCGTAATTTCGGCTATTATCATGCGAGACCTTTACGCTGCAGGTTATTCCCCTTATGTAGCCATTCTCTGGGGAATAGTGGTAGGAATAGGAATAGGTCTCTTACCCGGGCTGGTAAACGGTATCCTGGTAGCCAAGTTCCGAGTTCCTCCTTTTATTGCGACGTTAGGGATTTATGGGGTAGCCAATGGTTTCGCTCTGCGCCTTTCTCAGGGTTTTCCTATTACCTTTCTTCCCCCTGAGGTAGGTGAAATTGGCAATGGTTTTGTAGCTTACTTTCTTCCTGGAAAGGGCTACAGCTTTTTCAAAAGACCGGCGGGAATGCTACCTGAAGATATGCGTAACCTCATAGGCGTTGTTCCTTTCGCCTTTCTCATTGCCCTATTGTTTATTCTGATTTTTGCCTTTATTCTCTCTCGTACCCCTTTCGGACAGCACACCTATGCCATAGGGGGAAATATCGATGCTGCTCGCCGAGCTGGTATCCCTGTGGACCGTCATCTTATAAAAGTGTATATGATTTCTTCCTT
>NZ_JAAYFP010000139.1:0-8999 GCF_012728195.1 Candidatus Sordicultor fermentans | reverse complement strand
TATTCTTCGACCAATCATCAAGTTTATAATATTGTCTTTGGCCATTTCCTTTGGCGTACCTGTTCCCGTAACCTCGCCATCTTTAAGAACAGTTATTTGATCAGCTATTTCCAAAACTTCTTCCAACCTATGAGAAATGTATATTATACTTACTCCCTTTTCTTTGAGATTTTTCAAAATCTCAAATAACGTTTTAACCTCTCTAGGAGCTAAAACAGCAGTCGGCTCATCCAATATTAGCACTCTTGCATCATGAGATAAGGCCTTGCAGATTTCTACTATCTGTTGGTGAGCAACACTAAGATTACCAGCAATTGTTTTAGGGTTTAGGCTGAAGCCTATGCTTTGAATTAATTCTTCCGCCTTTTGGTTTAACTTGGACCATTGTATAATTCCATTACGCACTGGTAAATTGCCCAAAAATATATTCTCAGCAACTGTTAAGTCAGGGACAATGGTCAGCTCTTGATAAATAATGTTTATTCCTATATTTCTTCCTTTTTGGGGACTGTTAATTTCAACCGGTCTACCATCAATTAATATTTCTCCTTCATCTTTGGTATACGCCCCCGACAAAATCTTCATTAATGTAGATTTTCCCGCTCCATTTTCTCCCACCAGAGCCATAATTTCGCCTGGGTTTACTTTGAACGTAACCCTTTTTAGTGCTTGCACACCACCAAAAGATTTGCTTATGTTATTCATTTCTATTCTATAAGTAACCATCCTAACCTACCCCTACTAATAATCTTCCCTAAGCCATCCAAAAGAAGAAAAAAAGAACCCAGAAGGTTTGACAACTGATAATCTAAGATTAAAACCTGTCAACATTTTTAAACTTAAAATAGCTAAAGTGTAAATTTTGTCTAAAAAAGCAACCATTTTAAACTATAACTTCTAAACTTTGATTTGGGAAGAAGGGAATACCGATCTCAACATGTAAGCGATAATCGGTTTTTTAAAAAACCGATTATCGCTTAAGCTATTGATTTTTATTATTTAAAATATTGCGTTCGGATCATAGTATTGATCTACGTTCTCCTTTGTAATGCAGATGGCAGGAGTATAAGTAACTTTAGGATACTCTTTCTCTTCTCCCTTAGCAATTTCTACAGCAATTTCCACAGCCATGTGCGCTGTCAAAACCGGGCTATTCATACCAGTAGCACCGTATTTACCCTCTTTTATCAATTGAAGTGCCTCTTTTTGGCCATCAGCTGCAGCACAAATAATAATGTCTTTCATTGGCGTGAGCCCTGCATTTTCAATAGCTCTCATAGCACCTAGCGCCATGCTATCGTTCTCAGCTAAAAGCACATTAACATCAGGATGGGCAACAAGAATGTCTTCCATTGCTTCAAGTCCACCTTCATGCTGCCAGTTGCCCCATCCCTGGGCAAGGATATCAAAGCCAGCTTGACCCTGGGACCTTAATTGTTCCTCAAGTATCCCTTTAAACACACCATTTCTGCGGGCTTTTCCAACAGGATTACCCTTAGCTCCACTTATGAGAGCCATTTTTATTCTTTGCCCGGGCATAAGCCTACTCATTTCCTGAACCAACCATTCACCCACTTTTTCCCCGTTTTCATCATTGTTAGATTGAACTGTGGTAACAAAGTCAGCTGAAGGGTCGATTGAGCTATCAATAATTATCACCGGTACACCAGCAGCAGTAGCTTTCTTAGTAGCCGGCACTAATCCTTTGGGGTCTTTTGGATTTAAAATGAGTACATCAATACCCTGAGATAACAAATCCTCTACGTCTCCTAGTTGCTTAACCATATCATCCTGAGCATCAATCGCAACTAACTTTACGCCTAGCTCTTCAGCCTTTGCCTTAGCTGCTTCAACTTGTGCCTTAAAATACGGGGCACCTAGGGTGTATTGAGAAAAACCAATTGTGATTCCACTCTCGTCCTTTGCTACGGCTGAAACAGCAAAACTTAGCAAAGTTACTGCCATTAACAAGGCTACGATTAATCTAACTTTTTTCATCATGTTCCTCCCTTTCACAAAATTGGACCGGTAAGCTTACCATTGCAAATATGCTATCTAATTTACTTATATAAGTCAAGAGGTAAATACCAGAAGATAATATCAACTTATTATAGAGTATTTTTCCTTCTGTTATTAGATTTTAAGACTCTCTCTATCAGTAGTAGATAGCATAGAAAGTTATTTACAAATGAACAAAAGGGGCTTATGTGTTAATCGTTAAGACAACTTACAACGAGCGAGAAGAGAACCTTTGACTCGCTCCGAGGTAAAACAGAGCCTCTACAAACCTTCTTAAATTTCTGAGACATAATTTACTGTTAAGTTTTTAAAGTAATAAATTTTCTAAGAAAGAACCCATCGGGTGGGGCTTACACCCGATGGGTTATATTTCCACCTCAAAACCTAACTTTTAAACCCATTCCCCATTAGCTCTTCAAGTAGTTGCTCCTGAGTGATGATTTCTTTTGTCAGGACTTCAAAATTTTAGCTGTCCGATTTAAGCTCTTTTTGCTTTAATCAGTCTGCTACTTAGGGGTAGTAAAGTACTCCTGTAAAACTGTCACTCTTTCCATCCTCCCATCGCCCGGTTACAGTGGTTTCAGCGTAATCGAATAGTGGACTATATGAAAGGTAGCCACTCTCTTCAGCATAGTACCCGGGCAGAATCATTCCCAAAGAGGGTTGGGTTTCTGCATAACAATACCCTCCCATACCGCACACCTTGACTGTAATGTTCTCTACGTAGAAATACATATTCGTCCTATTATGCATTTTAAGAGTGCATAGCATCTTGTCTCCATAAACTCCTTTCACCTCCCAAGTAATGTCAATTTGTCTTGGTGATTCAGGAGCCGCTCCACATCCTGCCAAGAATATAGCCATTAGCAGAATGGCAATGTAGAAATATACTGTTTTACTATATTGTTTTAGAAAAACCATCTTTAAAAACCCTCCTTTTTTATTTAATTCCCCTTATTCTCTTTTTCTCGAAGAGGTTTAGAGGGGAACTTTTCTCGTGTTCTCTTTTTAAGTCTTCCTGATTTAAGCTTAAATAACGTTTGGTCATAGTTAAGTCAGTGTGTCCCAAAACGAATTCTCTGTAAAGCGAAAGGGCTCATCCCCTCTCTTAAAGAGTATAGCGTAAGAGTATGCCTTAAGTCATGGGCGTTACTTTATAGCCTAACTTTTTACTGTATTTGGCTAATATATGAGACCAAGAGCTCACCTGTAATGGCTTTCCGTCCTAGCTACAAAATACTAGGACACTTTCTCTCCAGGAATTAGGGCGAACAGAGAGAAGTTTTTTAAGCCACAGACAAGTTAAAGGAGAAAGAGACTTCTTGTGGTCTTATTCCTGTGTCTAAAGTAAGGAGAATTAAAGTATAAATTTTCTGTTCAGGTAGTTTTAAAAGCTTTTCCACAACTTCTTTAGGAATTGTTCTAGCTTTCCCCTCTTCTTTTATCTTTTTGAAGGTTATAGGATTTGCTGGAATAGCTCCTTGTCCTACAAGGTAGCGAAAGAAAGCTTTAAGAGTTTTTTGTCGAGTGTTAAAGGTAGCGGGGGCAATGTTTTCAGTAAAATACTCTTTTACTCTCTTTTGAATACTTTCCCAATCCTCAAGGTTTGCCCTATTAAAGAAATGGTTTATGTGGTAGCGGTAATCTTCGAGGGTGCGTGGTCTTAGACCATCAATTTGCTTTTGTAATAAAAACTCCTCAAAATACTCTTCCCACGTTTTAGGTTGAACCAACTTTAAAACTTTTCCCGTTCGTTCTAATACCCTCTTTTCATGGACAACGCCCTTCGGGGTTAAGAAAAGGAAAAAAGAGAAGGAGGAAGTGCTAAAAGTGGCTCTACAAAAATAATGGCGCCCCCAAGCGGATTTGAACCGCTGCCGCCGCCTTGAAAGGGCGGTGTCCTTACCGGGCTAGACGATGGGGGCGCTTTTATTTTGGTTACCTATTTTATACAACCCCTTTATATAAGGCAAGGGGTCAAAAAAAACTTTTCCTATTCCTGAATGATAGCAGCAGTAGGACAGGAGTCGATAGCCTCTTGTACACAATCCAGGCTCTCATCAGCTCCATTTTTTACTCTGCATATACCGTCGGAATTCATCTCAAAAACATCGGGACAAATCTGGACACACAGCTCACATCCTGAACACACTTCTTCATCTATTCGTAGCGCCATAAACTATATCCTCCTCTGGTAAAAGTGTAATTTTTGCAAACCGGAAAACATTATAGCATATTTATCCAAAAGTGGTGAATTAATTATAAAAACTTCTTTAATATTTAAAATATTTAGGAGATAATAGGGTCAGCGTTTCAGATGAGTTAGGTTGATATACAAAAATGTCATTATCGAGATAAAGAAGGGAAGTTGTCTATTTGATGAAAGAATTTCCCAAGCACCTTCTAATAACCGGAAGACCTGGAGTAGGAAAAACCACTTTAATAAAGCGCCTCATTCCTGCCTTACCCCCGGCTGGTGGTTTTTATACTGAGGAGATAAGATCCTGCGGAGAACGAGTGGGCTTTAAGATTGTTACTCTGGCCGGAGAAGAAGGAATTTTAGCTCAAAAAGGACTAAATTCTCCCTTCAGAGTAGGCAGCTATGGAGTAAACATTGAAGATTTAGAAAAAGTGGGGGTAAAAGCAATTAATGAGGCCCTTGCTTCTTGTGAAGTAATAGTCATCGATGAAATTGGAAAGATGGAGCTTTGCTCTCCTGAATTTGAGAAAACAGTGAGAGAGGCAGTGAATAGTGAAAAAAGAGTTTTAGCTACTATTCCCGTTTTTCCCCTCCCTTTTCTGGAAGGTATTAAAAGCCGCCCTGACGTGGCAATTTTTCAGCTTTTCTACAATAATCGAGAAGAAGTTTATCAAAAAATAAAAAGAGAATTTCACTGAATTTGAATTAGTTGTTGTTTAAGATCCCTTTTTCTTTAGCCAAAAGAAGGCTGTGTAAAGCAGAAAGCGTACTTTCTACCCCCCGATTGGGATTAAGCCCATCCGGGGTTAATCCATCAGCACAGGATCCGTCCTCAGGGTCATAAAGAGGAAGACAATGGCAGTTTCTTCCCCAAAACCACTCAATGGCAGACCGAGCTTTACACCGATAGTGGGGTTGAGCAGTTGCCTCAAACGCCTCTTCTCCAGCAATAGTCATCCACATGGCCTCAATAGGTTGCTGGTCAAATTGGGCTTTTTCCCCTCCCCGAGGAAACCACCCTCTATTTCCCACTGGCTGAAATATAAGCTGATGGTCAAATACATGATCGCTCATAAAATCGAAACTCTCCCTGGCTATTTCTAATAGCTTTTTATCTCCCAAAAGTTGATAAGAAACAAAAAGAGAACCAGGAAGAAGAGCATTGCCCCAGGTCATAATATCTTCAAACCAGGCCCATTGAGGAGAAGCGTTTCTTTCATATTGTTCAACTAATCTTCCTGCCAGAGTACGAACAGCAGAAGGTATATCTAAATTGGGGAAAGTGATTTCTCTTTGCCGGGAAAGCTCTTTTAACCCAAAAATTAAAAAAGCTACCGGGCGAGGCGAAGAGTAAGAAAATAGAGTAGGAAGAAATTTTTCCAGCATCTCCCTTATAACTAATTTGAAGTCTACAGGAATAGCGGTATTCAAAGTAGCTGATAAAGCCCAGAAGGTTCGACATTGACAATCTTCTGAACCAACTACATCCAGGAAACGCCGGTCGATAGAAACTTCATTATGAAACTGACCATTTTCCTTTTGAACCCAACGAAGGAAAGCCAGATACCGCTGAGCCAATTTTTTCGCCAGCGGATCAGGAGAAATAGAGTAAAATTTAGAAACCACTAAGAGTCCTCGACAATTATCGTCAGTAGTATATCCAAACTCAAATTTGGGAAGTTTATAATCAGCATGTTGCAAAAGACCAAAGTGGTCACTGAGGGAAGCTAAATGATCCAGCTTGATTGAGGAAAGAACTGCTTTTTCCTGTAAAATATGCATATCTATCTTATCTCTCACCATTCAAAATTTAGCTAATCTTCGACTAATAGTGATTTACTTGAGAAATCAGGCTGATTTCTTTCCGAGAAAGAAACAGTTTTTTGATTAATAATTTCTTCAAATAATCGGGCATAATCTCTTCCCACTTCCGTCCATTTTAATTTAGCACCAAACTTCTGAGCGTTTTTTTCTATTTGGCGAAAATAAGCAGAATTTTCTAAAACCCTGAGGAGAGCATCTTTAATGCTTTGAGAATCAGCAAATTTTACCAATATTCCTCTATCTTTTCCGATCAGCTCTTGAGCATATAAGTAAGGAGTGGAAATGATAACTTTCCCAAACCGCATAGCGTAAGCTAAAGTACCACTAACAATTTGCTGAGAATTTAAATAAGGAGTAAGGTAAATGTCGGTAGCCACCAGATACTTAACCAATTCTTCTTTACTCAGATAACGGTTCACAAAAATAACGTGTTCTTCTAAATTCAGCTCTTTTACCAATTGCTCTAAAGAATTCCTGTATGACTCTCCCTCTCTCGCTTTAACCCGGGGATGAGTGGCTCCTATTATTAGATACACTACCTGAGGAAACTTATGTACTACCTCAGGTAGTGCTTGAATGACATATTCAATCCCCTTTCCCCGGCTAATCAAACCAAAGGTGGACAAAACAATTCTATCACTGAGTCCCAGGGCAGACTTCTGCCCTTCCTTCTCATAGGAATAACTGGAGGGAGCACCATGATGGATAACCACCAATTTTTGGGAAGGTGCCTGATATTTATCCTCTAAAATGGGAATAGCTAAACTATTCATTACCACTACTTTTTCTGATCTCTGGATTATTTTCTGGAGAACTGCAACCTGACCAGGAGAAGGCTGAGAAAGAACAGTATGTAAAGTAGTAATAGCTGGTTTTCTCAGCCTGTCTAAGAACTCCACCACCATCTCTCCATCTTCTCCTCCAAAGATACCATATTCGTGCTGAATACTTACTGCTTCCAATTCTTTGTTAGCGTATTCCGCTGCTTGCCAATAATCTTCTTTTTTCTCCTTCTGAATTATAAACTTAACTTCTTCAGGATAAGAAATAGTCTCGTCATCCTGAGATACAGCTATAATTTCTGGAGAAAAAGAAGAAGAAGGTATTGCTTGAACCAAATCTTCAGTAAAGGTAGCAATCCCACAGGGAGTGGGGGGATAAGTGGATAAAAACCCTATTCGCAGGGAGCTAAGCATTACCAATTGCTCGCTTTCTGCTCCAGGGCTTCGATTAACTCGTCCTTAGTTCGCCCGTATTTATCTTCATACCGGACTATATCTTCCTCATCAAAATAACCAAAAGAGATTTCCAAAACTCTGACTTTCTTATCTCCGGCACTGAGACGGTGTTTAGAATGTTTAGGAACAAACACCGGCTCTAACTCTTCAGGAAAATACAACTCTCCGTCTATTTCTGCCATTACTCCATCAGTAAGAGGTATCCACAATTCCTCTCTATAATTATGGGATTGGAGGCTTAAAACCTCTCCCGGGTTTATTTCCAGTATTTTCACTGTGGTGGGAGTATTCAAAGTGTACTGAATAAACCTGCCCCACGGTTTTTCGACTTCTAAAGGCTGGTAGGTTCTAGGAGGGGAAGTTGCGCGCCGGGAACCAATAGCTTTGACCATAATAATCACCTCCTCAAAGTTTTGGTTCCTCACTAAATTAGCGAAGAAAATCAATATTAACTTTTTTAACTGTCGTGTACTTATTGTAGGTGAAAACAGAATTAATGTCAAATTGACAAGGAAAGCAGATAGGTTCGAGCTTTCTTCCTATTAAAATGGATAGCCCTCTCACCACCTCAGCCCTCTCCTCCGGTAGTTCTTTTCCTGACAATCGCTCACTAAGAAACGCCCCAGGAGATAATGCCTTATTTTTATATTTTCTGCCGTTATTCCCATATTCATCATAAAAATCAGATTATTTCGCCAAACATCCACCAATTCTAACATCACCGAATATTAGTCGTCATGTGGATTTAAGAGAACTCCTGCTTGATTTTTCACCCTCTTTGAGCCCAAAACCTGAAGTAGGAATGAAGCTGTGCTCCGCAGTATAACCCCGGGGTTACAAAAGATAGTAACCTGTTTCTTTCTTGATCTACCTGCAAATATTCATTTTCTTACTTTTTTGGCCATGTAAATATCAGGTTTTCCTATTCCATTTGCATCTGGCATTACCCCTACAATAATAAAACCCATTTTCTGGTAAAATTCAAATGGGTGCCTTTTTAAATTCCTAATATTAACTATTTTTTCATAAAGATTTTCGTATAAATTCGTATTTGAAAGGGACGTAGAATTATTCTCATCATCAGCTCCTACCCAAATTGTTAACCCACCACGTTCCCTGACCTTCTCTTCTAAGTCATTCACCAGGTCTTTTCCTATACCTTGACCCCTGAACTCTCTCTTAACTACAAGCGGATGAAGCTCCCAAACATTTCCGTTATACATGCTTTTACCGCCAATCCATCCCAGGACGACTTTATCATCATTAACTGCAATTCTACTTATCCTATCTTCTCCAATTGATTCATACACTTCTCCCAGGGCTAACTCCATAGTCGACCATGCTTCGGATATATCCTTAAAACTTTCATATAAAATTGTAGCAGCCTGTTCTATCAATTCTTTATTTTCTTTGTTTAAATCAATTATTTTCATCTTCTCACCCCCAATTTTTGCTTTTACCTTATAATCGGAATCGGCCAGGAAGGGCCACGTCCAATGAGCCAGGCTATATCCGATTATGGATGAAGTGCCAGAATTTTCCCTTCTTAATAAATTTTGTCACCAGGGACCTCTTCCGCTCAGGCTTAAACCATCTAAAAGACTTTTTTGCCAGAGCTTTCCGCACTAACATTGAGTATAAATTTCTGTTATTTATCTTACTATTTTTATGACCTAATAATTCTTGAATGTATATGAAATCGACTCCGCTTTTTGGTA
>NZ_JAAYFP010000138.1:0-20913 GCF_012728195.1 Candidatus Sordicultor fermentans | reverse complement strand
TTAACTGAAGCACCTACTTTGATTATAATATCCGATGGGACAAAAACTCTCCAGAGCGGAGATCCAGTGATGTTCAGTAGAACCATAACTTTTACCGGTCAAGGTCCAGCTAATGCTGTAATCCAGATACGTCAAGGAGAAACAATAATAGGTACTACTACTACCGATGACGCAGGAAGCTTTACCTGGAGCTGGGACTCTGGTACTACGGAAGAGACTTTTGTTTTTAATTTTACCGCTAAAGTTCCCGACCGAGAAGAAAGTACTCCCACCTCTTTTACTATTGTGGTGGATGGAACCGGGCCCTATCTTGTCTCTGCTTTAGCTAAAGCAGATCCACTGTTCGAGTCAGCTCCTACTATAACGGTTAGTTTTAACGAAGCTATTGTAGTAAACGATATGAATCTATTTACCTTAGTTCCTGGTGGTTTCTGGACAGTAAGCATATCTGGGGCTTCCGTTTTTACTCTCACTACCATTCATTTAGCTGATGATCAAAAAACAGTTACTCTAAGTGGCAACTGGATGAGTGACCAGTTAATCGCCGGAGACCTTTTGGAGGTTATTTTTCACCCAGCAAGTCCTTTAGTTGTTGCTGATAAAGCAGGAAATCCTTGCACCTCTCCTACATTTGTAGCTGTACCTGTCTCTTCCTAAGTATTAAATGGGAAAGAAAGCAATTTGCCTTCCTCGAGAAAATACTCGAGGAAGGCAAATTTAATCTAACATCCCAAGCAATTAAAACAACATTTTACTAATAAATACTATTTAAAGTTTAGCTTTTTCTCCGTATTTCCAACCTGCTTTTTCCATTTCCCGGATGAATTTCACCACACAATCTACCAGCGCTTTAAACATCTTCTCTCCTTTTTCCGGAGTCCCTTTGATAGGATCTCCGGTAGCTCCACAAGGGGTGATTTCGCTGAACTTCCACTTAATATCTAAATTATCAGGAAGGTCGGGAACTACTCCTCGAGCATTTTCCATCCTGGTAAGTTGAGGATAGAGATGTAAAACGATGGAAGTTTCTCCTTCTCCTGCATGCCCGAGGCCTTCCCACACTTCAAAAGTGTGAGGAGGGAGTAATTCTCCAGCTTTCACCCACCAGGCATCTAAAGAGGCAATAAAAGAATCAGGATGTTTTACCTTAATAGAGCGAGATGCTATTTCAATAGGGGCTATATTACCATCGTGTCCATTGATGATAATAATATGGTTAATCCCTTGTCTTATAGAAGAATCCAGAATATCTTTTAATACTTCTACCAGAACTTCAGGTCGAAGAGTCAAAGTAAAAGGAAAGTCATCATAATGGAAACTCACCCCATAAGTTACAGGAGGTAGAACTAAGAGCCCTTCTACTTTTTTGGCTACTTCTTCTGCAATGGCTAAGGAAACCAAAGTATCGGTGCCAAAAGGCAGATGAAAACCATGATTTTCTGCTGATCCCACCGCCAGAATAGCTTTATCAAATTTACCTTCTTTAAAATCAGTGTAGGTAAGATGAGGATGGAAATATTTTTCTCTCATTATTATTATTCCTCCTTTTAGATGATTTTAACTCATTCTTGAGTGGCGTTTTCCCATTATTCCTTCTGGCTTCCAGAGCATGATCACAATGAGCAATGTAGCATAAATCAACTCTATCAGCCCATAAATTTGTAATCCCTCTTCTACCGGCTTTAAAGCATAGCGTAGAGCAATAAGAGAAGCTGCTCCTACTATCGGCCCGGAGGTGGTACCCATTCCCCCTATAATAAGCATAGTCACAATTTGAAAAGTGAGGAAAAAAGAAAATTCAAAAGGACGAATAGCTTTAGTAAAATGAGCGTACAATCCTCCTGCTACCCCGGCAAAAAAAGCTCCCACTGCAAAGGATAAAAGCTTATATTTCATAGGATAAATGCCCAGAGCTTGAGCAGCAGTTTCGTCCTCTCTAATGGCCAGCATTGCCCGACCAAAACGAGAATTTACTATTCTCCAAACCACATAAACAGAGATAAACAGCCAGAGATAAGTCCAGTAAATATTAGTATAAGAAGGAATAGCGTTAATTCCCATGGAACCTCGAGTAATTCCCCGTAAAGTTTTGGCAAAAGTAGTAACAATTACCATAAAGCCCAAAGAAGCTACTGAAAGATAATGACCTCGCAAACGTAAAACAGGAGCTCCTATTAAAAGAGCAGCTATGCTTGCCAAAAGACCACCAGCTACAAGAGCAGGAAAAAAGGGCCAGGAATATTCTGGTCCTCCTAAAAAAGAGGGAAGAAGAGGAAGTTCATAAGCTTCTCGTAAAACAATAGGAAAAGCTAAAAGAGTAGAGGTATAAGCACCTATAGCCATGAAAGCAGCATGACCCAGGGAAAAAAGGCCAGTATAACCATTGGTTAAATTCAGACTCACAGTAGTAATGGAATAAATACCCATCAAAATTAGAATGTGAACCAAATAACGGTTGAGCAAGTGGTCAGCTAAGAAAACCCCTACCAGAAGAATTAATCCCCCCACTAAAAACCACAGTTCAGGAAATTTGTTGATTTTTCTCATACCCGTACCTCTTCCTTAACTCCCATAATACCAGAAGGTCTGACGAGCAAAACTAAAATCAAAATAGCAAATACTATCCCATCTCGATACTCAGAAAAATACGTGGGCAGAAAAGCAGTAGACAGGATTTCAGCTAAGCCCAATATAACGCCCCCCACCATTGCTCCGGGAACACTTCCCACTCCTCCTACTACCACTGCCACAAAAGCTTTCACACCGGTCAAAAATCCCATATCGTAAGAAATCTGTCCATATTTAGCTCCCCACATAAAACCAGTAAAAGCAGCCAGGGCTGAGCCTAAAACAAAGGCTACGGAAATCACCCGGTTGATTTCTATTCCCATGATGCTGGCTACTTCCAGATTCTCCGCTATAGCCCGCATGGCTATACCCATTTTAGTTTTTTTGATAAAAAGGTGGAAACACCACATAATAGCAATAGAAGCTCCAATGATAAATAAATCAATCGTCCTAAAAGTTAAAAATGAAGTACGAAAAATAGTAGTAAGATAAGAAGGGGCTTTAAAAGCATAAGGCTGAGGAGAAACTACCATTTTCATAAAATTTTCAATAAAAGTATAGAAGCCCAAAGAAGTAATGAGTAGAGCCACTTCCGGGCCCCCGCGTAGTTTGCGATAAGCTACTATATCTAAAACCAGACCCATCAACCCTCCAAAACCCAGAACTAAAAATATAGTAGCCACCAAGGGAATACCCAGACGAACTAGAATAAAATAAGTGAAAAACGCTCCCAAAGTAATTAATGCGCCATGGGCAAAATTGATGAGTCGCAGGATACCATAAACTACTGTCATTCCTAAAGCTAAAAGAGCGTAAATACAACCCAAAACCACTCCATTCATGGTCTGCTGTAATAAATAACCCAGAGAAAACATATTTATCCTCCCAGATAAACTTTTTTTACATCTTCCCGAGACCACACTTCTTCGGCTATCCCTTGAACTTTTACCACACCAGTTTCTAAGAGGTAAACATAATCACAAACTTTCAAAGCCATGGTAGCATTTTGTTCCACTAACAAAATAGTTACTCCTTCCTTGCGAATATTGGCAATGAAAGAATACAATTCTCTGACTAAAAGAGGAGCTAATCCTAGGGAGGGTTCATCTAAAAGTATCAAAAGGGGACGAGACATCAAGCCCCGCCCTAAAGCTAACATTTGCTGCTCTCCTCCACTCAAAGTTCCCGCAATCTGTTCCTTTCTTTCTTGCAAACGAGGAAAAAGAGTATAAATTCGATTTAAGTCTTTTTCTACTTCTTCCTTATCGGAACGATGATAGGCGCCCAAAAAGAGATTTTCTTCTACCGAAAGACGGTTAAAAATTCCTCTGCCCTCTGGCACCAAAGTTATGCCCATTTTTACCCGTTGAGGAGGAGAAAAAAAGTTAATACTTTCACCCTGATAATAGATATTTCCCTCAGCGGGCTTAAGAATCCCCATGATAGTTTTTAAAATAGTAGTTTTGCCTGCTCCGTTGGCTCCCAAAAGAGCCACAATTTGTCCTTCTCGCACTTCTAAGTTAGCGTTATGTACCGCAGGTATGACTCCATACTTCACTGTTAAGTTTTCTATTTTAAGCAACTACATCACCTGTTCCTAAATAAGCTTCAATTACCTGGGGATCATTTTGTACTTCTTCTGGACTACCCATGGCAATAACTGACCCATAATCAATAACCTGAACCACTTCAGCTAACCCCATAACTAAAGACATCCTATGTTCTACAATGATCAAAGTAAGTTGAAACTCTTCCTTAATCCGTCGTATTAGCTCCGCTAAATCTTCCGCTTCCTGAGTGTTCATGCCTGCTGAAGGCTCGTCCAGAAGAACTAATTGGGGCTTGGTCATTAAAGCTCGAGCAATGTCCAGTTTTCTTTGCAAACCATAGGGAAGGTTAGAAGATACTTCTTCCCGATAAGGAACAAGGTCAAAAACTTCTAAAATATAATCTACTCTTTTTTTAATTTCTCTTTCCTCGCGGAAAAATGAGGGAAAACTAAACAAACTACTCCAAAAATTACATCGAGCATGAAGATGAGAAGCGATTTTTAAATTCATCTCTACAGTCAGCGAAGAAAAAAGTCTTAAATTTTGAAAAGTGCGAGTAAGCCCCAGGGCCACAACCTGATCAGGGCGCCAAAAAGTAATATCTTTTCCTTTAAAAATTATTTTTCCCCGGGTAGGTTTTATTATTCCACTGATCAGATTAAAAATGGTGGTTTTACCCGCTCCATTAGGCCCAATCAAGCCGTAAACACTATCTGGAGGTAATTTTAATTGATAACCACTTACTGCAGTTAAACCTCCAAAACTTTTCCATAAGTCTTCTACTTCTAATATGAAATACGTCATCTTTTTATTTCTCTCCATATATCAAAAAGGCGGGCTCAAAGCCCGCCTTCATGTGTTCATTTGGCAATCTTAGGATCAGGTAAATATTGAGGAGTAATTTGCTTTATAGTAGCAAATTTCCCGTTTTTCACTTCAATTATGGCTACCGATTTATCAGGTATCTGACTGCCTTCCTTGTAAGAAATAACACCCGATACCCCCTGAAAATCCTTAATTTGAGATAAACCTTCTGGGATACTCTTAGGATCATCGGTGCCTGCTATTTCTATAGCTTTAGCTAAGACTTTTAAGGTATCGTAGCCTAGAGCAGCAAAAGCATTTTCAGGAGGGTTACCAAACATAGCTTCATAGGCTTCCTTAAACTGCTGAACAACAGGGTTGGGATCTTCTAAAGACATATGAGTGGCAAAGACCACTCCTTCAGCATATTCTCCGCCGGTCTCCACTAAAAGAGGAGTATCAAAACCGTCTTCACCAAAGATAGGAATAGTTACTCCTCCTTCTCTAATCTGTTTGACGATTAGCCCGCAATTACCAGGAATCCCTCCTACGTAAACAAAATCTACCTCTCCTCGATCCTGGTATTCTTTAAGACGAGCTACCATGCTGGAAAAATCTGTCCAGCTGGTTTCAAAGTAGTCTTCATAAGCGATTTCTCCACCATAATGTTTCATGGCATCTGCAAAATAGGCACAAACCGCCACACTAAAGTCCACTGCTGTATCTACCCAAATAGCACCCTTTTTAAGTCCTAAATCATTTATGGCATATTCAGCAATAGCCGCTGCTTGAGCGTTATCACCAAAGCAGGCTAGCCAGGCACCAGTACGCTCTGGTATACGGGGATGAGTAGCTCCAGGGGTAATAAAAGGAACGCCATATTCCCGGGCCAAGGGAGCAGCAATATTCACCCAGTGAGTATCACAGTAGCCTATCAGAGCACACACCTTCTCGTTTTCCACTAATCTGATTACTGCTGCTACAGTTTCTCCCTCATCAGCTTTCGTATCTACTGTTTTAAGTTCAATTGGTCTTCCCAAAACCCCTCCTGCCTGGTTAATCTCTTCAGTCGCTAATTTAATTCCATTGAGAGCTGGAGTGTCAATAGAAGCCCAAGGTCCCGTGAGACCCATTACTATCCCCACCTTAATAGCTTCCTGCGCATAAGCCAAAGATGCACCCCCCACTAAAAGAAACGCCAAAATCACAGTTAGTAGTTTTTTCATAGCTCTACCTCCTTTAAACTATTCTTATAACTTTATATCCTTCTAAGAGTTATTAGTCAACATACAAAGTGGCTCTTCCATTTCTTTTTTCCAGTAAGCTAAAGGCAATATTCCCCCATTGGCACCCCATCCTATTTCTCCCTGGCTATTGACTGCAATAACTCCACAAAATATCTTTTTCTCCCGAGCTAATTCTATCCCCATATTCACCGCTTTTTGAGCATCTACTTTCTCCATCCATTCTCCAATCCGTCGAGCTAAACCCCATCTTATTATTTCCTCTCCTTCACCAGTCATAGATACTGCTCCGAAGGGACAGGCAAAAGTTCCACAACCTATCAAGGGAGAATCTCCGACTCTCCCGGGAAGCTGCATTTTCACTCCTCCAGTTGAGGTTCCCGCAGCCAGGCTTCCCTTTTCATCTTTAGCTACTGCACCTACTGTTCCCCAGTGAGTTTCCCGCAATTTTTCCCGGGCTTTCTCTAAGTAACAGTGATAGATGGGATTTTTTTCTTTCTCTGCTTCACAAATGGATTCTTTCAGGGTTTCTATGGTTAATTCTGCTACCGGATTGTAAGGCTCAAATCCCAGAAGACTAGCAAACAAATTAGCTCCCTCTCCTACAAGGAGTATATGACGGGGTTTTTCCATTACTGCTCGGGCCACAGAAATGGGGTTTTTAACATTTTTAATAGCTGCTACGCCTCCACAAGAATAATCATTTTTCATCACGCTAGCTGACATTTCTATTTCTCCCAAAAGATTGGGAAAGGAGCCAGTTCCAGCATTTAAGCGAGGGTCATCCTCCAAAATCTTTATTGCGCTTTCCACTCCATCAATGGCTTCTTTTTCTCTCATTACCTCTCGAGCCATTTCGCAAGCTCGAATTAAGGTGTCAAAAGCCAAGAAATCTTTCTCTGATAGTCCTCCATGAACTACTACGACCATTTTTTATTTCTGTCCCTCCTTTACTTACTAATAAAACCTTATGTATTATTGTATAGCACGAACAAAGAGAGATCTTGAAAACAAAAGAGAATCAGGCAAAAAGAGATAGTTGCTCTGCTCGCTTTATCTTTTTACCATTCAAAAGGATAAAAGGCAAAGCCTTATCTATCCGCACTCCCAGCCGGGAAAGCGCTTTAGGGTCATGAAAAGTACTCTCTCGGCGCAAATTTATAATCCGTCGTGCCGAAGTCGTCCCTATACCAGGCACCCGGATTAAAACTTCCCAGGGAGCAGAATTTACTTCCACCGGAAAAAACTCAGGATGGTGATTGGCCCACAAAACTTTAGGGTCAAGAGATAAAGGAAAATTACCCTCTTCGTCAAAGATTAACTCTTCAAAAGAAAAGTTATATCGACGAAGTAAAAAGTCAGCTTGATATAGACGATGTTCTCGCCAGGTAGATACGGGAGGTTTGTAAGAAAGAGGGGTATCAGCAACTGGCTGAAAAGCACTATAGTAAACTCGAGCTAAACCAAAATGCTCATAAAGCTGAGAAGTAGTATGCATGATTTCTCTATCGGTCTCCTTGCTTCCCCCTACCACTAACTGAGTAGTAACCCCGGCAGGAGCAGAAAGCCCTTTTTTCTTCTGACTTTCAAACCATTGAAACTTCTGCCAGATACCAAAAAAATTCTTTTGAGGAGCAATTTGGCAGAGGCTTTGGGGAGTGGGAGCTTCTAAGTTAACCGATACTCGAGTAGCCAGTTTGACAGCTTCTTCTAAGTAATCGTTGCTCACATCAGGCAATATTTTGAGATGGAGATAACCGGAAAAATGGAGACGATAGCGCAAAATTTCTGCCACTTTTAGCATCTCGTTCATAGCCCAAGAAGGGCTTCTATCCACAGCAGAGCTTAAGAAAAGCCCTTTTACCATCCCCCTCTGGTAAAGATGCCAGAAAAGACTCGCTAATTCTTCAGCAGAAAAGGAAGCGACGGGGTGGCCTCTTCCTTCCCGATTGGCACAGTAAAGGCAATTATGCACGCAATTATTAGAAAGAAGGATTTTGAGAATGTTTACTTTTTTCCCGCCATCGGGGAGATTAACCGGATAAATCCAGCCTCCCTGAGGATGGCGCTTTCTTGATTCCTCCCCTCCACATGAACCGCATAAATCAAAACGAGCTCCCTCTCCTAAAATTTCTATCTTGTAATCTAAGTCTAAAGAAGCTTTCCCCATTTTTATCCCTTATCTATTCTACTCCACTTAGCTAATTTTAGCTACTCGAGAAAGGGACCACCTCGTATCTTCCTTACATCATCCAATTCAGGAATATTAACAACCTCCTCAATACTTAAATTTCTAACATGCTCGGTTTTTACCCAGTGTTTTTGGTTCCCTGATAGAAAGAGAGAATAAAATACAACAGGTATCCAGGTAATCCCGTACCAGGCATAATAAAAGAGATAAACGACATATTTAAAGGTAACTTTCCCTTCTCGCAGAGAAGGACCAATAACTATCTGGTAAACACTTTGCAAAAGAGCAAAAGGTATCCACCAATACCAAAAAAAGAATAAACCCGAAGCGGGGGAACTAATTATCCAGCGTGTTACTTCAAAAACAGTTAAAACAAAACTTAAAATAACAATAAAGGGAGTCAGAAGATAAAGGAAATAATCCAGATATTGAAAACGAAAAGTGGTGAAAAATTTAGCTAATAATTTAGGCCCATAATGCCAGCCTACCCAGTAATGACCTTGCATCCATCTTAATCTCTGACGATGAGAAGCCAGATAAGAAAGGGGTTTTTCGTCATAAGTTATTGCCCACTCATTCCAGTGTACTTTCCCTCCAGAGAGAACCAGTTTAGCACTAAACTCCAAATCCTCAGTCAAACTCTGGAGGTCCCAGCCTAAACGCTTAATACAGGAAACAGTAATAACTAAACCAGTCCCTCCTAATGTTGCTGATAACCCCCAATTAGCTCGAGCTAATTGCCAGAAACGATTGGTATACCAGTAGGCTAAGGCATAAACCCTGGTAAGCCAGGAATCAGAAAAATTCTTGGTATCCAGATAGCCCTGAACAGCTTCTGCCCCGGGATGGGCTTCTAAATAATCGTTCATCTGAGAGAGAAAATGAGGATTAGCTAAATTATCAGCATCAAATATAACTACTGCTTCGTATTCATCAAGAGGGATATTGTTCAATGCCCAGCGAATATTCTGAGTCTTTCCCGGATGGAGAGGATCGTTACGCAGTAAAGCTATTCCACCATACTCCTTTGCAATTTCTGGGGTAGCATCGTTACAGGCATCACATGCTACATAAACATCAAAGAATTCCCGGGGATAGCTTTGTTTATTGAGACTATCCAGCAGAGAGCCGATAACTTTTTCTTCGTTATGAGCAGGAACCAAAATAGCAAAGCGCCGCAGAGAAGAAGCGGGGGGTAAGGGCTTTGCTGGCCAAAAACCACGAAAACTCACGATGGCCTGGTATATTCCGTAGAAGCAAAGAAAAACAATGACCCATTGGACAAAATCCAGCTCTAACGACTTAAAGCGAGGGAAGAACGGCCAATACAATATATCACTCCTTTTTTAATAGTTCAAAAAACCTACCAACCAGCACCATTTTTCACGTACAAATAAAGGTCGTGTTCACTATCCACAGCTACTGGTTTCCAGTTCTTCAAAACCCAAACATAGGAAACAATACGAGCTCCTGGTTTTAATTCTCGCTGGAATTTTTCTTGCAAAAGGTCATTTACGTGAGAATATAAAAATATGGTAACCACGTCTGCTTCTTTTAAATCTACTTGATGCAAATTACCAAAAATTACTTTTACCCGGCGGGAAAGCCCTCTTACCCAGACTTTCACCAGAGCTAAAAAATAGAGCCACGGATTAAGTTCTACTCCCACTGCCCGAGCACCAAATTCTCGAGCAGCACAAATGATAATCCTCCCATCCCCGCAGCCTAAATCATAAACTACCTCATCAGGCTTAACTTCAGCCATCTCTAACATTCTTCTCACTCTTTTCATATCCGTAGGTTGCCAGGGAATACCATTAAAGAAAACCGGGAAAAACCAGAAAAAAAATAAAAGAGCTACAGCGATTATAAATAGCCCTATCCCCCAGATCATAACTGTTCGCCCACAAATTTTTCTGCTAAATAAGAACTACGAACTAAAGGGCCACTGGCTACTCCCCGAAAGCCTAAAGAGTAAGCTATATCTTCATACCAGGTGAAAACCTGGGGAGGAACGTATTCTTTTACCTCTAAGTGCCGGGGAGAAGGGCGAAGATATTGACCAATAGTAACCACATCACATCCCACACCTCTTAAGTCCTCTAACACTTCTAACACTTCTTCCTTTCCCTCCCCAAGACCTACCATCAAACCCGATTTAGTGATAATTGAGGGAGAAATCTCTTTTACCCTCTTAAGGATAGTTAATGACCTCTCATAAGAAGCCAGAGGTCGCACCACAGGGTAAAGACGAGGTACAGTTTCCACGTTGTGGTTAAAAACTTCTGGTTGCTCTTTTACTACCACTTGCAAATCTTCTTCTCTGCCTTGAAAATCAGGAGTGAGAACTTCTATTGTAGAAAAAGGGAGAACTTTGCGAATTTCTCGAATGGTAGCCACAAAATGATAGGCACCTCCATCAGGAAGGTCATCCCGGGTGACTGAGGTGATAACCACGTGCTTCAATCCCAGCTGCCGAGATGCTTCCCCCACCCTTCTTGGTTCTTCAAAATCCAGAGGCTGAGGTATTCCTTTTTCTACCGCGCAAAAACGACACCGTCGAGTACAGATGCTTCCCATGATTAGAAAAGTGGCTACTTTTCTCGCAAAACATTCTCCTCGATTGGGGCAACGGGCACTCTCACAAACAGTATGAAGAGAAAGAGATTGGAGCAATTTTTGTGTTTCTTCTCCTTCTCCCAGGGAGATTCTCTTTTTTATCCAGGAAGGTAAACTATTCAAAGACTTAATCCCCTTTCTAAAATCAAATCAACTTTAGATATTTCTTTCACTCGAAATCCTAAAACCTCTCCTAAGTCTTGAGCCAGAAATTCTTGCATCTTTTCTCTTTCTTCCAGTGAGTAAAAATGACCAGTAACATGCTCCAGGGAAGTTACTCCTTTATCAATGATACCACAGGGAACAATGTAACTAAAATGGGGAAGAAAAGTGGAAATATTAAGGGCAAAACCATGATAAGTAACCCATCTCTTTACTGCTATACCTATAGCAGCAATTTTCTGGGGTGTCTCTCGCCTGACCCATACTCCGGTGTAAGGAGGAAGACGAAAGGCTTCCACTTCAAACCTCCTCAAAAACCGGATTATAGCTTCTTCTAAAGAACGCAAAAAAAGATGAACATCTTTTCTCCAAAAATTAAGATTTATTATAGGATAACCAACAATTTGCCCCGGCCCGTGGTAAGTGATGTCTCCTCCTCTTTCTACTTCATACAATTTAATACCCTCTTTCTCTAAAACACTTTCATCTACCAGAAGGTGATTTCGAGAAGCTCCTTTTCCTAGAGTAAAAACCGGAGGGTGTTCCATCAAAAGAAGAAAACCGGGGATATTTTCTCTTTCTACTTTATCTCGGAGAGACAACTGCAGACTATGGGCAAATGAGTATTCTACCTGTCCTCCTCGGACAAACCAGAGTTTTTCCACTTATCCTACCACGACTTTGCCAGACATAAACTTGGCGGAGAGGGTGGGATTCGAACCCACGAGGCGAGGCTTAACTCGCCTAATCGCTTAGCAGGCGACTGCCTTCAGCCACTCGGCCACCTCTCCGCTTTTCGTTAGTATATCATATTTTTTTATTTTCTCAACTTCTATAATCTTAACAAGTTTTGGGTAGCCACTTTATGACACTATCAGCTAACCTATAGTTAGCTGAAATAACGCCGGAGCACTATATATCCAGGCGTGTGCGACAGTTTCTTCCCTTCTGTCCCCGCAAGCACAAACAGCTTACAGAGTAGAGCTACAGTGAATAATACTCCTATAGCTCTTAGAAAACATAACCCAGTAGTATTTAACCCACCTTGCGCTATAAGTGTCAGAAATTAGCGCTATAACAGGCTTTTCTTTTTAAGGACTCCCATTTTCTGGTAACACGGATTTTTTCTGCCAGAATGGTCTATCTTTATACTTTAATGCCTGATATATTTTTCTTACTTCTTCTTCTAGTTGTTCATTATCCTCACTATAAAAATGGTTTTTTAATCTCCAAAAAGGGGGGCGTTATCCGGATATTTTCTCCCCCGGAGGTGGAAGAAAAAAGATTAAAATTTAGAGATCATGGTTGGCGGGTTGTATCAATTATTATATACTGGAAAGGCACAGATACAGTAGCTATCAAGCAGAAGAGAATCTCGCCACAGATGAACGGGGATTCAATATTTTAGATACCTCTCCAGATTGAGTGAGCCTTTAGCTATACCAAGCAACTCGGCATCATCTACTACGATTACCCTGGTAGAAAGAGAACCTCAAAGGAGAGCCAACGCTACCAGGAGTTCGTCACTGGTAAAAAATATTTTAGGGAGGTGTAGCCATGCGATACGGTCACTTTGAAGGAAGGGAATACGTGATTACTAACCCTCACACTCCTGTAAAGTGGATTAATTATGTAGGGACTATTGACTTTGGTGGTTTTGTGGATCACACCGGGGGAATGCTCATCTGCAAAGGCGATCCTGCACTTAACCGGATCACTAAATATATCACTCAACTTCCTGCCTCGGAGTTTAGGGGATCCACTATTTATGTTAGAAGAAGGAAAGCTAATCGAAATTTCCTCTATTCTCCCTATTATGTGCCCACTTTACATTTATACGATCTTTACGAGTGTCGAGTAGGGCTGGGATACTCTCGTTTTATTATGGAATGTGAAGGGCTCCGCTCAGAAATAACGGTGTTTGTGCCGGAGGGGGAAAGCGTAGTGTTACAAGATGTAAGGATCAAAAACATAGGAAAAGACCCCATAGATGAATTAGATATAATACCTGTAGTGGAATACTCCCATTTTGATGCACTCAAACAGCTTACTAATGCAGATTGGGTTCCCCAAACTATGACAAGTAAAGCCATAGGAAACCCGGGAAGCTTACTTATTCTCAGACAATGTGCCTTCATGCAAATAGGGAGAGCAGAAAATTTCCTTACTTCTAACTGGCCAGTTTCTTCTTTTGAGACTGATAGAAAGCGCTTCCTGGGAGCTAATGAATATGGAACGTGGACATCTCCACTTGCTCTCAAACAAAAAGAATTGAGTAATTTCGAACCGCTACGGGGAGATAACATTGGAGCTTTAATACACCACCTTGGCACTCTCCAGCCCGGAGAAGAACGAAGACTCATTATCCAGCTGGGACAAGCAGAGTCTGTAGAAAAAGCGATACCGGCCATTGAGCGCTTTCGAAAACCAGAAGAAGTGGATGCTGCTCTTTCCCAGATGGAGTGTTTCTGGGAAAATTACCTGAACGTATGCCAGGTGGAAACTCCGGATAGAGAGTTTAATCTACTGGTCAATACCCACAATCCCCGACAGTGTTTTATTACCCTTAATTGGTCCAGATATCTTTCGTACTACCAGTTAGGATACGGAGAGCGAGGCATTGGCATGAGAGATTCCAGTCAGGACGTAATGGCTGTGGTCTCTGGAGCTCCCGAGCGGGCTAAGAATCTACTCAGAAAACTCCTTTCAATTCAAAAACAAAATGGTTCAGCGATGCACCAGTTCAACCCCCAAACTATGGAGGCTACCATAGGCGATGCACAAGAAATGAAAGATAGGCCCAAATATTATGGAGATGACCATCTGTGGTTAGTTTTTGCCGTATGTCATTACCTCACAGAGACTGGTGATTACACTTTCTTAGAGGAGAAAATACCCTTTTACGAGAAGGGCGAAGATGGCAAACCCTTAGAGGTAGTTACTGTTCTGGAACACCTGGAGCGAGCTGTAGGGTTTACATGGAACAATGTAGGTGCTCACGGAATACCCCTTCTGGGCTTTGCAGACTGGAACGACACAATAAATCTCAGAAACGGTGCGGAGTCATTTTTCATTGCCCATCAGTTCAGTAAGGCATGCAGAGATCTCTGTGAGCTTATGGAGTATTTGGGAGAAGAAGAAAAAGTTAAGAAACACCAGGCCTACGCTGAGGAAATGAAAAAGCGAGTAAATGAAGTAGGATGGGATGGTGAGTGGTATTTACGGTATTTTGACTATGATGGTACTCCTCTGGGTTCCAAGCAAAATACTCAGGGAAAGATTTTTACCAATGCCCAGTCATGGGCAGTAATTTCGGGTAATGCTCCTCTGGAAAGGGCCAATAAAGCTCTAGATGCGGTATACACCTATCTTCATACCGAGTACGGAATAAAGCTCAGCACACCAGGATACGACCATTACGATCCGAATATAGGTGGAGTTACTACTTATCCCCCTGGTGCAAAAGAGAACGGAGGAATCTTCCTTCATGCCAATCCGTGGGTAATAATAGCTGAATGTATGATGAGAAATGGAGAGAGAGTTTATCAGTACTTCAGCGAAATCAATCCCATCAAGAAAAACGAGATCATTGATATTTATGAAGTAGAGCCCTATGTATTCTGTCAAAATATCCTGGGTGACGAGCACCCTCAGTTTGGGTTGGGTAGAAATAGCTGGCTCACTGGAACAGCGAGCTGGATGTATCAGGCAGCTACCCAATATATCCTGGGGGTGAGAGTTTCGCATCAGGGTTTAATAATCGATCCTTGTACTCCTTTTGAGTGGAAGATCTACACCGTAAGGAAAAAGACAAGAGGAGCGTGGTACACGATTACCGTACACAATCCGTCTCACGTATCAGAAGGTGTTAGGTCCTGTACAGTAAATAACGAGACTGTGCCTCTGGATAATGGCCGGGTGGTGATTCCTTTCGCGCCAGAGGGCTCGGAAAATACGGTGGAAGTAGTGCTTGGACAATGAGAAATGAGAAGAAAATAGTGGAACTCACTAACTGGTGAGCAACCTGCGGCACAAGATAAAAGTACAAATAATTAAGAAATTAAAATAATTCGTCGGAAAGATGCAGAACAACATACGGTGTGGAATAAAAGATGTACTGAGAGAGTAAAAACTTCTCGATCATAGAAGGATAGGCTCTTTTTTCCTTATTGTTCTGTGATATAATCAAGCAAGTGAAATTCTCACCTTCCAAAAGGTGAAATAAAAATATAACCCTTAGTCGGGTGAAAAGGAATCAGTAAGTGTCTTCTCCAGAGAGGAAATTTGCTGTCTTAACTGCCGATATAATTGGCTCTCGAAAATTAAAAGACCGGGGTTTTTCCAGAGAGCAAATAGAACAGGCCATTTCCGAACTTAATATAGCCAGAAAGACGTTTATTGCCTCTAAATTTTGCCTCCTGAGAGGAGATGAAATTCAGGGAGTGGTTTTTCCCCCTCAGAAGGCCATAATGATGGTTAGATACTTACGTTTTTATCTAAGACCAGTTCAGGTCAGGGTGGGAATAGGAATAGGAGATATCACTACAGAAATAGATAGAAATAACCCCTGGAATATGGATGGCAGTTCTTTTCATCGAGCCAGAAAAGCACTGGAGGAAATAAAAATTTCTCGTCAACCCGCTACCTTCATTAATTCTCTCGAAGAAAACTTCGATTATAATCTGAACGTTATTCTGGCTTTAATGGATGTAATAAGTAACCGCTGGACAGATGGTCAGTGGGAAGCTATCCATACTTATGAACAAATGGGGACTTATCAAAAAGCAGCGCAAGTTCTGAAAGTGAGACCGCAAAATGTAGCCAAACGTTGTCAGGCTGCTCATTGGAAAGTATTTTCTGAGGCGGAAAAGCACATTCATAACCTGATAAGCTCAAAATTTTCCGCTGATAATGAGGAGGAAAATTGAATGGAGCTCTCCAGTAAGTGGCTAATACTGGAGCTATTACTTTTTTCCCATGGTGTGGCTGATTTCGTTTTGCAGAGCAACAAAATGATAGAGAACAAAGTAACAAGACGACGGACCACCTATATTTCTCACTTCTTTATTGTCTGGGGACTTTCAGTCCTGTTTTTATACCCTTTTATTTCCTGGCAAGCGGGAGGAGTTCTCCTGGGCCTTGCTTTTACCCACTTAGTGATAGACTGGATTGGCTACCACCTTACTCCTCCCCACAAAATAGATAGCAATCCTCTGGGCTTTGTATTAGACCAGCTATCTCACTTAATTTTTATTCTCCTCGCCTGGCAATGGCTATGCCACTTCTCCCACCTATCTTCCTTTGGTTTTTACTCTGAGATAATGACGCCAGACTGGATAGAAAAACTAACCAGTGTAATGGTGGTAGGTAATGTATATCTCTATGTGGTCTTTGGTGGAGCTATATTTATAGGAAAAGCAATGCGTTCTCTACCCCAGGAAGTTAGAAAATATGAAATAACCGGGATGGGAAGATATATAGGCATTTTAGAAAGAACCATCATCTTGACTTTTATTCTCTATCAGGCAGTTACCGGGATAGCTTTTGTCTTGATGGCTAAGTCATTAACTCGATATCAAGAATTGAATAACAAATCATTTGCCGAATATTACCTCATAGGAACTCTCTGGAGCACTGCTTTAGCCCTGATAGGAGGGCTATTTTTCTACCTCTGTAAATGAGCTCTAGGGAGCAATCTACAAAAATTTTAGAACCACTTTTCTACTTAGCATATTCAAATCTGATATATTTGCTCCATTGTTAGCATTCCTTTCTTTACCCCTTTAGATTTCACACCTGAAAGGGTAATGTATTTTTAAGGGTGCTGACAATGGAGGTTCTTCTATTTCCTGCTGTACTTTTTAACTTCCGCTGTGCTGCATTTCTATTCTACCAAATACACAAACATACCTGGTCGTTTGGAGCTGGTAGCTGCCATGGCAGTCGTGCAAGAAAATGTCTTGTCTATACATGGGGGCATTCTGACAGCAAGATTGGCGGGGATAAACTGCGCGAAAGATGGTAGATCAAACGCATAAGCTAAATACAGCGAAGGAATGTATCGTAATTAAGGAAAAATTGAATATACAAAACAAGGTGCCCTCGAGATAGATTAGCATTCTGGAGAATTTCACCTGATATCAAACTCAAATACCCCTTAGCAAAAAAGCAAATGAAAGCAGGAACCCTTAAAAATCCGGGAACCTGCCAAACGTCCTCGTTAAGTAATATGAGGGGGTTCACCCCCTCATATTACTTATTATCGTCATCCACTACTCGGTAATCGGCGTCGACGACATTTTCATCTTGAGTAGTTTCGTTTGAGCTACCAGCCTGGCTGGAAGCAGAAGCTTCCGATTGAGCAGTCTTTTGATAGAGCTCCTGCGCCATGGCGTGAGAAGCATTTTGCAAATCGTCCATTTTTCTTCTGATATCGGCTATATCATCTTTATTCATGGCTTCCCTTAAAGCATTGAGAGCGTTCTCTACTTGAGCCCTGGTTTCAGAAGATAGTTTGTCTCCTGATTCCCGCAGGTTTTTCTCTACGGTGTAAATCAGATTATCAGCCTGATTGCGAACTTCAACTTCTTCTTGTCTACGACGGTCTTCTTCAGCATGGAGTTCTGCTTCTCTAATCATTCGGTCAATATCCTCTTTAGAAAGACCGCTCGAGGCTTTAATGGTAATAGTCTGTTCTTTATTAGTAGCCAGGTCTTTAGCTGAGACGTGCAAAATACCATCAGCATCGATATCAAATTTTACTTCAATCTGAGGTACGCCTCGTGGGGCAGGAGGAATACCAGTCAACTGGAATCTGCCCAGAGAGACATTGTCCCGCGCCATAGGACGTTCTCCCTGCAAGACGTGAACCTCTACTGTAGTCTGGTTGTCTGCAGCAGTAGTGAAAATCTGGCTTTTAGAAACAGGAATAGTGGTATTGCGCTCAATTATTTTAGTAAACACTCCTCCTAAAGTCTCAATCCCTAAAGAAAGAGGAGTGACATCCAGAAGAAGTACGTCCTTTACCTCTCCTCCTAGCACTCCTGCCTGAATAGCTGCTCCTACTGCTACTACTTCATCAGGGTTGACTCCTCTTCGAGGTTCTTTCTTGAATATTCTCTCCACTATTTCCTGCACTTTAGGCATACGAGTCATTCCACCTACTAAAACTACAGCATTTATATCCTCTGGCTTCAGACCCGCATCTTGTAAAGCCCGCTCACAAGGACCAATGGTTCTCTCAATAAGATCTATAGTCAATTGCTCTAATTTCGCTCGAGTTAGAGTCATTACTAGATGCCTAGGGCCACTGGCATCAGCGGTAATAAAAGGTAAGTTTATCTCGGTCTGTAAAGCAGTAGAAAGCTCACACTTTGCTTTTTCTGCCGCTTCTTTTAACCTCTGGAGAGCCATCTGGTCTCCTCGTAAATCAATACCTTGATCTTTTCTGAATTCATCGATAATGTAGTCCATTATCCTTCGGTCGAAGTCATCCCCACCTAAGAAAGTATCTCCAGCGGTGGACTTTACTTCGAACACTCCTTCTCCAATTTCTAGAATAGAGATATCGAAAGTTCCTCCACCTAAATCGTAAACGGCAATTACTTCTTCCTTATCCCTACCTAAGCCATAAGCCAGAGCAGCAGCGGTAGGTTCGTTAATAATCCTTTTTACATCCAGACCAGCAATTTTCCCTGCATCTTTGGTAGCCTGTCTCTGGCTATCATTAAAGTAAGCAGGTACAGTTATCACTGCTTCAGTAATTTTTTCTCCCAGATATTCCTCAGCATCTTCCTTGATCTTCCGCAAAATCATAGCAGAAATCTCAGGAGGGGTGTAAACCCGGTCTCCTACTTTAATACACGCCTCACCATATTCGCCAGGAACAATTTCATAAGGTAGAACTTTACGTGCTCTTTCCACCTCTGGGTCATCGTAACGACGCCCCATTAACCGCTTAATGGAATATATGGTATTTTTGGGGTTAGTTATAGCCTGTCTTCTGGCTAACTGCCCCACTAATATTTCGCCGTTTTTAGTAAAGGCTACCACCGAAGGAGTAAGGCGAGATCCTTCTTTGTTAGGAATAATTACTGCTTGTCCTCCTTCCAGGTATGCCGCTACTGAGTTAGTAGTACCTAAATCTATACCAATCACTTTAGCCATATTCTATCATCCTCCTTAGGCCATAAAATCTTTAGAAATCCTATTTACTCTTACTTGAGCAGGACGTAAAACTTCGTCCTGGTAAAAATAGCCACGGCGTGTCTCCTCTACTATTTCATAATCATCATGATCGGGAAGGCATACCGTAGCGATTGCTTCGTGATATTTAGGATCAAACTTTTGTCCTTCGGTTTCAATGGGTTTAACTCCTTCTTCTCCCAGAATAGTTAAAAACTTACGATAAATTAATTCTATTCCCTGAACTATAGCTTCATCTATCTCTTTGGCTTTTGCTTCTCGTATAGCTCTCTCCATATCATCTAAGATAGGCAAAAGTTTGAATATAAGGTCTCGATTGGCCTTTTTTACAAAATCTTGTCGGAAGAGGGTTTCTCTTTTGCGAAAATTATCAAAATCGGCTTTCAATCTTTTCAAATCATTAAGATAATCTTTAATTGCCTTTTCTTTTTCTTCTATTATTTTCTTCTGTTTTTCTACCAAAGAACGTAATTCTTCTATTTCAGAGAGACCACTTTCTTCCAGTTCTCTGTTTTCATTAGTCTCTTCGGCCTCTTTAAGCATTTCTTTTTCTTTCGTCAAGATCGCTGCCCCCCTTTCTTCTGTAATGTCAAATGTAATGTCAATTTTTTACCTTCTTCGACTATCAAATTAAACCACCATTTTGAGCTTTTGTCAAGTAAGGTCAAAAAAATTTTTACCTTTAAAAATCATGTTCTTTTATGGTTAACTATGGTATGGAACCCATTACAACCTGCATCTACTTAACGTTGGTCTTTTGGGTTTTCTAATTTTTATGTTTTTCTTTTCCGGGGTGATAGGAGATTTAACTCTTATAGTTCTGGGGCAATCCCGAGTTTTTAACCTCCGATGTAACCTTGCTTTTAAAATTTGAGTAATTTAACAGGTTTTACGGAACACTATAATATATGATACAATACAACGCGTAAATTTTTTCCCTCCTATAATAGGATAAAATAAAAAAAGGTAAAAACAAAATGGGAGAGATCAGAAATCCTCGGCCGGTAAAGTTATTCATCGCTGTTCTTTATGAAGAAAGAAACATATTAGAAGATATTTTGCCCCAGCTTGAAAAACGATGGGGAGAAATTGAGTGGATTAGTGAGGAGATTCCTTTCACTTACACTGACTATTACCGAAATATTGGAGAAAACTTGAAAAGAGTATTTATAGTCTTCAAACCCTTGATTGACCCAGGAGAATTAGCCGACATAAAAGTTGCCACCAACGAGATAGAAAAAACTACTCAGGAAGGAAAGAAAGAACGAAGAATCAATTTAGATCCCGGTTACTTTGACGGGGGTAAAATTGTGCTGGCCAGTACTAAAAATTTCTCTCACCGCGTCTATCTCTGTAGAGGTATATACGCTGAAGCCACTATTAAATGGGAAAAAGGAGACTTTCGGCCTTTCCCTTATACTTATCCCGACTACCAGAGTCCTGAGTATCGCCCTTCCCTTGGGAAAATCAGAGAGCTTTATCAAAAGTCTCTACACCAAAAAGACGTCGATAATAAAGATTAGATTGTAAAAGCTCTTCGTGTGTTCCGTCACCTCTAACTCTTCCATCT
>NZ_JAAYFP010000137.1:0-9505 GCF_012728195.1 Candidatus Sordicultor fermentans | reverse complement strand
GTTTATAAGGGGGCAACGCCCCCTTATAGTACTTTTTTGTCATTCCCGAAATCTTTTATCGGGAATCCATGCTTTTGCTTTTTCTTTGGTTTTTAAATAATATAGACCCCGGCTTAAAAATTGCCGGGGTGACGAATAAGGAGAGTCATTGCGATAACAAAAAAGAAAGGAAGCTATAAAGGGACGCCGCCCCCCTTTATAGTTATTTCACTCTTTCCCTCTCCCAAAAGAAGCAGCGATTCGCCCCGGCGTCATTATAACAGGTCTTGCGAAATAATATAAAGTCTCACGACTACGATATGCGACAGTAGCCGGGAGGACGAGTGTCAGTTAGCTTTTCATGAGCTAAATTCAATTTATAAATGATGGGTATTTTATAGGGACAGCGAGGCTCGCACTCCCCGCATTCGTTGCACACCGAAGCCTTAGGGTTCAATTCCTGATAAGCTTTCTGGGCGTAATCTTGATTCCCCAGCCAGAAACGGAGGCGGTCTCGCAGGGCATATTGAGCAGGATCACGAATTATCCCATCTTGCATCTGTCGGTCATATTGCCCCTCCAGAAGAAAAACTCCGGGGATATCAATACCCAAAGGGCAAGGTAAACATTTATCACACTGGCGGCAAACATAGCTACCCAGCTCCGGAGCTTCCTCCCGGACTTTTTTCATTTCTTCCGGAGTGAAAGGCACGAAGTTTTCCACCACTTCTATATCTCTTCTTAGATACTCTTCTGTGTTAGCTCCCATAACTAAACTATCTACCCCGAGACTCAGGGTGTAACGTATAGCCTCTCGTTCACTTTCCCACAAAAAACCGTCAGCCAGCGCTTTCATAGCCAGAATCCCCATTCTTTTTTCTCGAGCCCGGGGTAAAACTTCTTCTTCCCAGCCAGGAAAATTGAATCGGTCAAAATAATTCAAGGGAATCATCAAAATGTCAAAAGGATAAAGAGAAAGAGCATTGAGTGCTACTTCAGGGGTAACATGATTAGAAAAAGCTACAAAACGAATTTTCCCTTCTTTTTTAGCTTTTTCTACTCCCTCTAAAGCACCCTGGGAAGAGGATATTTCATCCAGCTCTTCAAAACGATTTAAGCCATGAATGAAAAATATATCCACTTCACTGGTGTTGAGTCTCCTCAGGCTTCCCTCTAAAGCTCTGGTTATACCTTCTTTACTCCTTTGTGCAGATTTAGTAGCCAGGATGAAGTCATTTCTTCGAACTTTGGCCACTTTACCTATCTTTTCCTCTGAATTGCCAGACCCATAGCTCTCTGCGGTTTCTAAGTAATTTCCTCCCTGATCCAAATACAAATTGACAATCCGCAGGGCTTCTTTCTCTGGTAGCTCTACCAGATGAAAACCGCCTAACCCCAGAAGGGAAATAGAAAAGCCAGTACTTCCTAATTTCCTTTTTTCCATACTTCTCACCCCCTCAAATTATCTCACAAAAGTAAGAATTCTATACCTTCTCAAGATAAAATTTCTCTGAGGCGCTGAGCGTTCTTCACTGCAAAGCCTTCGTAATCATTATCAAAGTAGCAATAAACATCCCGCTCCCCGAGCCAGAAACGAATTTTAGCTCCCCAGTCTTCGAGTTCTTCTTCACTGTAAAAATCGGTATAAAGGCTGCCGTGCCCGTGAAGACGAAGGTAGATAAAAGAAGAAGATATAACTTCTTGATAGGGAAAAGAAGGGGTATCGGAAAAACAGAGACAGATATTTTTCTTTTCCAGAATTTCATAAACTTCTCCGGTAAAGAAACTCTCATTGCGAAACTCAAAAACATAACGAAAATCAGGAGAAAGAAGCTCCACAAAAGAGGTAAAAACTTCTCTATTAAATTTAAGTTGAGGAGGAAATTGAAAAAGAAGAGGACCCAATTTGTTCCCCAGCTCTTTCACCACCTCATAAAGCTTTGCCAGAGGTTCTTCTACCTCTCTCATTTTCTTTATATGGGTAATGTAGCGGCTGGCTTTAACGGAAAAAACAAACTCCGGAGGAGTGGTATCTCTCCATTTGGAAAAAGTAGTGGAACGAGGGAGATGATAAAAATAAGAGTTAACCTCCACCGTATCAAAAAACTGAGAATAGTAGGAAAGCCACTTATTTTGAGGCAAATGAG
Organism: Candidatus Sordicultor fermentans; assembly: GCF_012728195.1. Lineage (NCBI taxonomy): Bacteria > Pseudomonadati > Atribacterota > Atribacteria > Atribacterales > Candidatus Caldatribacteriaceae > Candidatus Sordicultor > Candidatus Sordicultor fermentans. The sequence goes on along the minus strand of NZ_JAAYFP010000137.1, from coordinate 7,379 downwards.
GAGGATAAAACACTCCCTCCCAATGAGGATAAGCCCACCCAGAAGTCCCTATTCGGGACTCTTTCACCAGTATTTCCCTCCCTCTTCCGGATTCACCCCCTCTCTAAGAAAAAGAGGAGCTAAATGGTTGACCGGACCAAACCCTTTACCCAGGTTTAAGGAGTGGGTAATCACCTGAATCATATATTCGTGAGCCGTTTTTACTGCTTCGGTAATTGAGTATCCTAAAGATAGGAGAGCACATATAGCCGCAGAATAAGTGCAACCTGTCCCATGGGTGTTTTTGGTGGCGATACGTCGAGCGGGGAAAGAAATAAATTCTTCTCCGTCAAAAAGGATATCCACTATCTCCTCTTCCGGGAGATGCCCTCCTTTTAGGAGAACATAGCGAGGACCCCACTTTTTGAGCAATATACAGGCCTTTTCCATATCGGAAATATCCTTTATCTCCTCCCCCACTAAAAAAGAAGCTTCAGGAAGATTGGGAGTAATCAAAAAAGAGAGAGGGAAAAGCTTGTGCACAAGAGCATCTACGGCTTCTCGCTCAAGAAGCAAAGCTCCACTTTTAGATACCATCACCGGGTCTACCACCAATTTTTCTATATTAAACTTTTTAATCTCCTCAGCCACTGCCTCAATGATAGAAGAATTAGAAAGCATACCGGTTTTAGCCGCATCCACTCCTATATCACTTGCCACACACTCTATTTGTTTGGCCACCAGAGAGGGAGGTAAGTCAAAAATGGCTTCTACCCCTTGAGTATTCTGGGCGGTTATGGAGGTAATAGATGACATGCCGTACACTCCAAAAGCACAGAAAGTTTTCAGGTCAGCCTGAATTCCTGCTCCCCCTCCCGAATCTGAACCAGCTATGGTTAGCGCTCTTTTCATCTTTTTTCCTCCTCTATTGAAAATGATTCCAGCCCGAGGCGACTTCTTTTTCTTCTCTTCCATCTCTACGCAGAGAAACCCCTCCTTGCGAGACAACCTCTCCCACAATAGTTACCGGAATTCCACTTTCTATTTCTATGAATTCTTTAACTTCTTTTCCGCGCTCCCGGGGAACGGTAAAAATTAATTCAAAATCTTCTCCTCCCGAAAGAGCAAAAAGGAAAGGGTCTTTGTTTTCCTCTTCACTCCACTTCCGAAGAGAAGGAGAAATAGGTAGTTTATCCACCTCTACCACTGCCCCCACTTCACTCTCCTCCACAATATGCCCTAAATCCTGAGAAAACCCATCAGAAACATCAATCGTAGCTACTCTCTCCCCCAAACTGTGCAATAACCTCCCTACTTGCAGGCGAGGAGAAGGAGTAAAGAAACGCTTCAAAAGAAAAGAATACTTTTCTTTTTCTTCCTCGCTACCCCGAAGAGCTATCTCTAAACCTGCTCGTGAGTCACCCAAAGTTCCCGTAACTAAAACTAAATCTCCAGGCCGAGCATTACGGCGCAAAAGCAAAGGGCGGTCATTTTCTACCTCTCCCACTAAAGTTAAGTCAAAAACCATCTGACTTTCAGTACGAGATAAATTCCCTCCTATAATATCTACTCCGTGAGCTTCCGCTTCTTCCTTGATTCCCCGCATAAATTCCTTTAGCCACTCTGCTTCCATATCTGGCCTCAACACCCAGGAAAGAAGAGCAAAAAGAGGTTTTCCCCCCATAGCGGCAATATCACTTAAATTCACTGCCAGAACTCTTTTCCCCAGAGAAAAGGGAGAAAAAAGAGATAAAATAAAATGTACATTTTCTACCTGGGAATCACAGGTGAGAAGATAGAAAAAACCTCGAGGGCCTCTAACCACCGCACAGTCATCTTCAATTCCTAAAACCACTCTTTTCCCCCGGGAAGGGAAAAAATTTTTCAAATAGTCAATAATCCCAAACTCTCCCCACTCTTTGAGTTTCATGGTCTTCTCCGAAAAAGCTCAATTTTTTGCCGGAAAGAACGAGTGGCTTCCTTGACCGACTCTGCGCCTACAATAGCCGATACCACTGCCACCCCATCCACACCGGTTGCTAAAACTTCCTCCAGATTAGAAAGGTTTATCCCCCCGATGGCCACCACCGGTATATTAACTGCTTTTTTAATTTCTCTCAGTCTTTCTAAACCAATGGGTTCCCCGGCATCTTTTTTAGTAGAAGTGGGGAAAACCGTCCCCGCTCCTAAATAATCTGCCCCTTCTCTTTCTGCTTCTAGAGCTTCTTCTACCGTGGAGACCGAATAGCCAATTATAAGGGAAGGAGCGATTTTCCGAGCTAAAGCTAAAGGCATATCTTCTTGGCCTAAGTGTACTCCATCAGCATCTACTGCTAAAGCAATATCTATACGGTCATTGATGATTAAAGGAATCCCCCGCCGGTGAGTAACTTCTCTCACTTTTTGAGCTTCCTCTACCCATAGACGAGTAGGAAGGTCTTTTTCTCGCAGTTGAATCACTGAAGCTCCAGCATCTGTGGCTTCCTCTACCACCTCTTCATTACTTTTCTTCTGAATTTTTCTATCAGTAATAACATAAAGAGACCAATCTATAGTTTTCAATCTTTCACCTCCAGAGAAAGCAGCGCTTTAAGTTCCTCTTTCTTTATACCATAAAAGGTATCAAAAAGAGAAACTCGAAAGCTACCCGGCCCTAAAGAGTGACGAGCAGCAATTTCTCCACAAACTCCCAGAAAACCTAAAGCCGAAGATGCCGCCCATAGGTAATCTCTCTCTACTGCCGCGCAAGCAGCGCAAAGAGAAGTGGCCATGCAACCAGTTCCGGTAATCCTGGTGAGGAGAATATCCCCATTTTTTATCTTGACCACTCTTTTTCCGTCACTCACTACATCAATTTTTCCAGTTATGGCCACGACAGTCTGGAATTTCTGACTGGCTCTTTGCGCTAAATCACTCGTATCTGCATCTACTACTCCTCCTTCCACTCCTCTAACTTCGGCTTTTATTCCCAGTAGATTTCCTATCTCCCCTGTGTTTCCCCGCAAAATAGAGATTTTAACCTCTTGCAAAATTTTCAAAGCACTCTCGGTGCGGAATTGAGTAGCTCCTGCCCCTACCGGGTCTAAAACAACCGGGATACCTAACTCGTTAGCTTTCCTACCTGCTAAAATTGCGCTTTCTACTGTTTCCGGAGTTAGAGTCCCGATATTCAGAACCAGAGCTTGAGACAGAGCTACCATTTCTTCCACTTCCTCCCGGGCATAACTCATAACCGGCAGTGCTCCTATGGCCAACATAGTATTAGCATTGTCATTAATGACCACGAAATTGGTGATATGATGAACCAGAGGCTTTTCTTCTTTTATCTTTTTAAAAATCAGTGTGCATTTTTCTTCATAAGTCATTGAATTTCCTCCTTGTTCCCAGATAAATTAAGCCTGAGGCGAGAAAGCTGGGAAAAGAAGCTCCCCAGTGAGGTAAAAAACGAAGAAAGATAATATATATCATTAATCCCCCCACCCAGGAGAGAAGAGCTCCTCTATCGAGAGCTTTCCCCTCATATAATTCTTTTATCTCAATCTTTCTCCGGCGGTAAAAGAAATAGTCAAAAATTACCACCCCAAAAAGAGGGATAAAAATTCCCCCGATGAGATACAGAAAGCTTTCGTATCTATCCATAGGGAAAACTAAAGCTAAAATCGTGCCTCCTAATCCGAAGAAAAGAGTAATTAGTTTCTCCTGAAAACGAGGGAAAAGATTTAAAAAAGACATCGCTCCAGAGTAAATATCCAGAAAGGTAGTGGTAAAAGTAGAGAAGAAAACAATAATGAGAGCAACGATTCCCCAATTTAGAGCTAACATCACCGGTATGGGGTTAGCCTGACCGGTAGAAAGAGCCAGCAATAAGCCCAAAACATACATCCAGGAACTGGCTAAAAAATATCCCCACCAGGTCCCCCAGAAAGCAGAGCGGCTCTCTCGAGCAAAACGAGAGTAGTCTGAAACCAAAGGAAGCCAGGAAATGGGCATAGCTATCACGAGGTCTAAACCTGCCCCCCAGGGAAGAGAGCCATCTCCCCTCCAATTTAGTAATTCCTCTGTAGACACATTATGCAAAACACTATAAGTCATGAAAAGGCAGAGAATGGCCAGAGAAAAAACCGCTATTCTTTGCATCCATTTCCAAAGAGGAGTTCCTACTAAAGCCCAAAAAGTGCTAATCATCCCGGCAATAAGCATCCAGAGCTTGACATTAGTATATCCCGCTAAAATCTGAGTAATATTATCAACTGATTGAGCACAGATGATTATCATTATCGCCGTCCAGCCTGCTAACTGAATGATGTTCAAAGCCGAGGCGAGATAAGAGCCCAATTTTCCAAAAGCTGCTCTCACTGAAACCATAGCCGGAACTCCTGAATCGCTACCTAACACTCCCCCTAAAGCCAGAGGAGTGTTACCAATTACGTGACCCAGTATGATAGCCCACAAGCCCCCGATGAGTCCTAAAGGAGCTAACATTCCTCCTGCCCACACTTCAGATATGGCAATGGCTGCCCCCATCCACAGAACAAAAAAATCCATTCCCGATAAGTTTCTCTCTTGCTGTGGAACAGGCTGGATATCTTCTGACATCTCTATCCTCCTATCTCCTCCCACGTATCAACAGATATAGCTTTTCTCAAAACCCGAACAAATAAAAGGCCGATAATACATCCAGGGATACTACTTACTAAAAAAGCAGATTGAAAAAAGAAAAAAGTTGCCTCTCCTCCGGTAAAAGGGGAACCCAGATACGCGCTCAATCCAGCCCCGATAAAACCGGTTCCTAAGGGTTCGGTTAAGGCTACCCAATCTCGACGCAACCATCTGTAAAAAAGCCCAACTATTATGGCTCCCGGAACTCCCCCCGGCAAGGCAAAGATAGTTCCAGTCCCGATTGCAATTCGCAGCAATCCGGCTAAAAAAGCGGCTAATCCTCCATACCAAGGACCGATCATAATCCCGGCTACCACGTTTATTGCGTGTTGAAAGGGAAAAACTTTAGTCGGGCCAATGGGGAAACTAACACCGGAAGAAACAACCGCTAAAGCACAGAAAATAGCGACATAAGCCGTCTTTCGAAAAGAAATTTTAGCTGCTCTATTCACCACCTTCGTTTTCTCCCCTATTAAAAAAAGCCACCTGCCAGCTGGTAGGTGGCTTTTTGTTTACACTTCCATCCCTCCGCTGGCATTAACCAGATCAGGTTCAACGGGTCGAAAGCTTGCGCTCTCCTCTCAGCCCTTCAAGAGCTCCCCTACTTCTATTTAATTTTCACCATTTTAACATATTCGCAAACCTTTTTCTCCAGTGCAGAAAAAGGTTTTAGGAAACTATGCTCGGGCGAGTTTTTAGTAAACTTTGTGTTATGAACAATTACTTTACAACCCAGGAACTTGGCAGGTAGCAAAAAGTAACATGGTTATCCTCTATATCTTCGTAGAAATACAAAGAAAGGGAAAGAATTAAGATATTGGCAAAAAGTAGCTTTCGCTCTGCTAAAGATTAGATAAATAACTTAATAGATAAATGATAAACGAGCTCTATTAGAAAAAGAACTGGTGAAGGAGGCAATTTGAGGTAATGAGAAAGCTATCCACTTTTGCAGGAAAAGGACTTAATCCACTCAAGCTAACAATAGAGGAAAAACATCCTTACAAGATTCAAACGACCCCAGAGAGCGCGACTATTCTCCAAATGCTCCTAAAACCATGGTATAATGAGCTCAGTTTAAGAGGGAATCAGTCAGTTTTCCCAGACATAATATAATAACTTCTTAGTTATCAAGGGAGGTATTATGGTGACGCCTACTGTAGCTATAGTCGGAAGTAATATGATGGACCTCATAACTTACTATCGAGATAGAATGCCCAAAACCGGGGAAACTATTTTTGGAGAAGACTTTGAGATTGGCTTTGGAGGAAAAGGAGCCAACCAGGGAGTAGCTGTTTCCCGTCTGGGTGGGAAAGTTATAATGGTAACCGCGGTAGGAGACGACCTTTTTGGTCCTCTGGTTAAGAATAACTTCCTCGAAAATGGAATTAGCAGCAAGTTCATAAAAACCGTCCCGGGGAAGACCAGTGGAGTGGCTCCTATTTTTGTAGACGAGAAAGGAAGAAACAGTATTTTCATCATTCCCGGAGCCAACTATTCCCTTTTCCCCGAAGATGTAATTCAAGCTGAAGAAGAACTTCAAAAGGCCTCCTTCTTGTTGCTTCAGCTGGAAATACCTCTAGAAACTGTATATTATGCCATCGACATGGCTCAGAAGCTCAACTTAAAAGTAATCTTAAATCCCGCACCAGCTCAAGAACTGGAGTGGAACAAAATTCAAAGTGTTTTCTTATTAGCCCCCAACGAGAGCGAGCTGGAAAGTCTGACTGGAATTCCTGCTGACTCATTTACCCATATCCAGGAAGGAGCTTCTTTTCTACTGGAAAAAGGAATCAAAAATGTGTTAGTTACCTTGGGGGAGAAAGGCTCAGCTCTTTTTACTCCTCAGGGAAGTAAAGAATTCGCGGCTTATTCAGTTAATTCCATAGATACCACCGGAGCAGGTGACGCTTTCCTAGGAGCTTTATCGTTCTTCCTGGCTGAAGGGAAAGATATAGATGAGGCAATAGATTTGAGCTCTGCTTACGCTGCTCTCTCTACCACCAGACGAGGAACTCAAAAATCTTTTGCTTCCCGAGAAGAATTCGAGAATTGGCTAAAATCTTATTCTTCTGGCGCCTAATATAATTCTCGCAAAACCTGTTAAATCGCTCAAATTTTAAAAGTAAGTTACATCGGAGCTTAAAGACTTGGAATCACCACAGAACTATAGGGGTAAACCCCCTGCAACCCTTGAAAGAGAAAAAAAATCAAAAACGTAAAATAAGAACATAAAGATGAAACTACTGAGGAAGAAAGAGCATCTTCCTCAGCCTCGCGATGACGGGTTGAAGAATTGCTACTTTTGTCTGTCGCTGCAACAACCCCTCCTCATCCATCACCCTGGCGACTTTCGAGCCGTTTTTAGCCTGCCCTTGAATGGTTCTATTGCCTCTTATTCGTCACCCCGGCAATCTTTAAGCCGGGGTCCACAGTCCACAGTCTTTAAAATCAAAAGAAAAAACGTGGATTCCCGATAAAAAATTTCGGGAATGACGAGAGAGGGAGGTCGTTACCCCTGCACGCCTCCATCATCACCAAGTCCCTCATTCCTGAATGGTTCTACGAGGGGTCTAAATAATAGGAGGGGAAACCCCTATGATTCCCAATGGAAGGACAAAAGAAGAAGCAAAAACGTGGATTCCCGGCTAGATTTCGGGAATGACGGGGAGCGAGAATTCCTCCAGAAGAAAAAAAGTGAGATTACCACAGGTAATAGGTAAAAACGTTGTAGACTGTTCTGC
>NZ_JAAYFP010000136.1:0-6862 GCF_012728195.1 Candidatus Sordicultor fermentans | reverse complement strand
GATAAAAAGAGTAACCCCTTGCTACCTTCTGGGCCACCTCTCCAACCACCTCAGCCAGATATTTATTGGTAGATTGGTCGGCCATACTCCGCAGCGCCTGTAAGAGAGGAACTCCTGCCTCGAGCATAGTAGAAATTCCCCGGGCAAATACGGCTAAATCTTGAAGTTCTACCTTTTTCCCGCCTCCTCCCAGCTTTATCTCTCGTTGGAGGGTAGCTTTGCGAGCCTTTTCTTCCTCCAGAGAAGTTATAAAAACTCCCCCTCTCCGGAGGATGTCTGCTGCTTCTCGCTCACTTGAGGCTTCTATTTTGCCCTCCAGTAACTTACCGGTTTTATCGCGAACTCGATACAGATAGGCTGGCATGTTATATTCTGCTCCTCATTTGAGAGAACTCTCGAGGATCAATAGAGCGAGTTTGTGCTTCTTCCCAGCTCACGTGGCCATCACGGTAAAGGTCTATCAAAGCTCTATCCATGGTAATCATTCCTTCTGTAAGAGAGGTTTGCATAATATTATAAACCTGGTAGCTCTTTCCCTCTCGCATCAGGTTACGAATAGCATTGTTAGCTATCATAATTTCTACCGCTGGAACTCTACCTTTTCCATTTGCCCGGGGTAGAAGTTGCTGACTTATAATTCCCTGGATGCATCCAGCCAGCTGAATTCGAACCTGAGTTTGCTGGTGTGGCGGGAAAACGTCCACTACTCGGTCTATACTCTGAGGAGCGTTACTGGTATGGAGAGTAGCAAGCACCAGGTGGCCGGTTTCCGCTGCTGTCAGGGTCAGGGCGATGGTTTCTAAGTTTCTCATCTCTCCCACTAAGATAACATCGGGGTCTTCTCGCAAAGCGTGCACCAGAGCACTCTCAAAAGATAAAGTGTCAGAACCTACTTCTCGCTGGTTTACAATGCTTTTTCGGTGGTGGTAGAGATACTCGATGGGGTCTTCCATAGTTATAATGTGGCAGGAGCGAGTATTGTTGATGTACTCTATCATAGAGGCCAGAGTAGTGGATTTTCCGCTTCCGGTAGGCCCAGTAACTAAAACCAGCCCCCGGGAAAGAGAGGCCAGCTTTTGCAGGGTAGAAACAGGAAGATGGAGTTCTTCCATAGAAGGAATGTCATAGCTCAGGGCTCGTATGGCTAAGGCTACTGAACCTCGCTGTTGATAAATATTGATTCGGAATCGGGCAAACTGAGGAATTCCCAGAGAAAAGTCCAGCTCTTTCTCTCTTAGAAAATCAGAAAACCGTTCTTCTCCCGCTAAAGACCGGGCAAAATTTTTTGTATCTTCGGGAGTAAGCGGGGGATAGTCCAGGAGAGTTAGTTTTCCGTCTATCCTCAAAGTGGGTGAAATACCTGCAGTCAGGTGAAGGTCAGATGCCCTTCTTTCTACCGATTCTTTAAGCAAATCTGATATCTCCATATTCATTTCCCTCCTTAAAATCTGGCTACCACCCGATACATTTCCTCGAAAGTGGTAATTCCTTTCAGGACTTTCTGAATAGCGTTCTCTTCCAGAGTTAACATTCCCTTCTCTCTGGCTTTTGCGGTAAGCTCTCTTTCTGTAGCATTCTTTAAAATTAAAGATCTGATATCATCGTCTATTACCAGAACTTCATTTACCGCTTCTCTACCCCTGTATCCGGTTCTGTTACACAGGTTGCATCCTTCGCCCCGGTGCAAAATTAGTTTTTCCTCCTTTCCCCCGGTTAATTTAAGGGCAGCTTCTCCCTCTATTTCTAATTCTGTCCGGCAATGTGAACATATTTTCCGCACCAGGCGTTGAGCCACCACTCCTAAAAGAGCAGAAGATATAAGATAAGAAGGAACTCCCATTTCTTGCAGGCGGACAATGGCTCCCGTAGCACTGTTTGTATGAAGGGTGGAAAGAACCAGGTGCCCTGTGAGAGCAGCGTGAATGGCAATCTCAGCGGTTTCCCGGTCACGGATTTCTCCCACCATAATTATATCAGGGTCCTGACGCATTATAGAGCGGAGAGCGTTGGCGAAAGAGAAATCGATTTTGGGGTTTATCTGTACCTGATTGATGCCCGGCAGTTGATACTCCACCGGGTCTTCAACGGTTATAATATTTAACGCTGGCCGATTGATGAAGTTCAAAGCTGAATACAAAGTGGTGGTTTTCCCACTCCCGGTGGGACCGGTAAGGAGAACCATTCCGTAAGGATATTTAATGAGACGAATAAATTTCCTCAGGTCATCGGGCTCGAACCCCAGTTTATCCAGGTTCAGTAGCAGAGCAGACTTATCCAGAATTCTCATTACTATCTTTTCTCCAAAAATAGTAGGCAGAGAAGAAACTCGAAAATCTACTGTCCGATTATCTACTCTGATTTGAAATCTGCCATCCTGGGGAAGGCGACGTTCGGCAATGTCCATTCGAGAGAGGATTTTTATCCGGGAGACAAGAGCCGGATGGACTCGAGAAGAAGTAGAGGAAATATCATGCAGGATTCCGTCAATCCGGAAGCGAATTCGGGCCTCTTTGTCTTGAGGCGCTAAGTGAATGTCGCTTGCTCCTGCTCGAATAGCCTGAAGAATGAAGGTATTCACCGCCTGAATGATGGGGGCTTCTTCTCCCAGAGCTTTTAATTGACCGATTTCTACCTCTTTGGTCTCTTCTAAAAATGCTCCTTCTTTTTCCTCTACTTCCCGGAGGATTTCATTCACTGACTCTTTAGCACCGAAATAGGTGTTAATAATCCGCTCGATTTCTTCGGAAGGGGCAATGGCTGCTTTTATTTCTCTCCCGGTCATAAGCCGGGCACGGTCTATGGTTACCACATCCGTCGGGTTGGCCATGACTAAAATTAAAGCTCCATTTTCCTCGCCTACCGGAATTACCTGTCGTTCCCGGCAAAACTTTTCAGGAAGAAGCAAGGCCGCCTGAGGGTCGATGAGATAAGTATCCAGCTCGATAAAGAGAGCTCCCAGTTGTTCTGCGAGAGTCTGATAAACTTCTTTAGTGCCGATAAAGCCCATTTTCTCTAGGATTACTCCTAGTCCCTCTCTGGTTTCTCTCTGAACCTTTAAGGCTTCTTCTAATTGCTGGGGAGTGATATATTTATGAGAAAGCATTATTCCTTCCAGTTTTCTGAAAACAGCGAACTCTTACGTTTGCGTTGTCATTTTTAGGCATTACTCTTCCCTTTTATTCAGTTTTCTTTTATGAGATAGGAATTCTATTCTGTGGAGTGTCAGCTATGATAGCATACAAAAATCATCCTTTCAATTCAAAGGAACAGTCTGACGATGGAGAACAGAGCTATAAGGGGGATAGCTCCCTATTACCCTCTTGAAAAAAAGATAGAAGACTAAAAACTAACACTCCTGAGGGATAAACTTACTATTATTCACTTAAGAGCATTTAGATATCTTGCTACTTATTTCAGGCATGACAGATCTCTTTTTCCTCCCTTTCTTTTCCGGTATTCCTTGAGCTTTGGGATAACATTTCACAATGACTCGGGAAAGTCCTGTTTTTCTGCTTCAAGAGGTGGGTCAATTTTATTCCGACTTTCCCGGGTCAATTATACGCCGGCTGTGATAAGATCGGGGAATATGTGAGAATCGCGATGACAAAATGGAGGGAAAGCTGTTTTAAAAACCTGTCTTTTTTTATGAAAATTTCCACAAAAGTGGATTGTGGCAAGGGATTGACTTTATGATAATATTAGTTTGTAATTCGAAAAATTAAATGATTCCATTTGAGGAGATTGGAAGGATGAGTTACTACATGCGGAAGATAAACAAAGGAGAGAAAGGCTTCACCTTAATCGAGCTAGTTATAGTAGTGGCTATCATCGGGATTTTGATGGCAATAGCTATTCCTAACTATATGAGGGCAAGGCAAGTTGCAGCTATAGCCGCCACTAAGGCTAATCTTCGCAATCTGGCTACTGCTCTTGAGCTTTATGCGTTAGAAAATAATTTAAACACATATCCGCCAGAAACTACTGGCACTACTAAAGGTATAAACGACGCGTTGAAGGATTATTTTCCTGGTAGCTCTCCTAAAAATCCAAAAAATATGAATTACAAGTATATCTATGAAGGTAAGGGTGCTAGTTTTACTATCTATGACCCTACTAATTATGCTACTATTAGTGGTACATACCTTTTTTATGCGGTTGGACCGGGAGGAAGCATTAAGGAGCTAATTGTCAATACTACTATTGGTCAGGAGATTAGTTTCTAGTAATTTTTATGACTTAATTTCTTATTCTTGGGCGAAAGGTAGGGAGTCCCGAGATTATCCTACGGTATGTCTGGGGTATAGAACTATGGGGCAAAATTTCCAATAATCCTCTGGAGAAGAAAATCAGAGGTATAAAAGATATACAAACGAAAAAAAAGAGAAAAAATAAAAAGCATAAAAACAGGAGTTGATGAGAGAGACGTTTTTTCTCCCTGATGTTGTGGCAGCTTCATTTTTTTCTTTTTTTGTGGGAGGGTAAATGTTTATGTTAGGAAATTGGTTGTTGCTCGTTCCTTTTTTAATCATTCTTCTTTTCATTTCCTGGGTAGATTTACGGGAGAAGAGAATCCCCGATGGGCTGATTTTTTTAATTGTAGTCCTGGGCATTATATCTTTATTTTATGGTCAATCTATCTTTTCAGCTCTTCTGGGAGGGGTTATTTATTTCTCTATCCTTTTCCTTATCCATCTTGCCTTCCCGGAGGGAATGGGCTGGGGAGACGTAAAGCTCGCCGGAGCTCTGGGGTTTTTCCTGGGGTGGCAGAGGGCACTTCTTGCTTTTCTGCTCTCTTTTGTGGGGGGAGCAATAATTGCTTTTTTCTGGGGAGGGGCAATAGATTGGTATTTGAATTTAATGTGGGGAGGATTCTAATCAGCGGGTAGTTTATGCTAAAATAACACCCAAATGTTTTTTTAAAGAGGCTGCTATGCTAGGTATTGATTTAGGTGCTTACTCCGTTAAGTTTTGTCTGACTCAGAAAAAGGGAGAGAACTTTGAGCCAGTCTTTTTAGGAGAGATGCTTCTTAGTCCTCAATCTCTTTCAGGGGGAGAAATCAGAGATAAAAGTGTTCTGGTAGGCAATTTGCGGCAATTCTGGCAGAAAAATCGTCTTCCCCGGGAAGTGGCACTTTCTTTCTACCATACCCAGATGGTGGTGCAGAATATATCTCTTCCTGAAATGCCCGATGAGGAGATAGAAAATACTCTGCGGTGGGAAGCAAGCTCCATAATCACCGGAGAGGATAGCTTTCAAATCGGCTGGCAAACTCTGGAAAAAAAAGAAGGGCAGCAAAAAATTCTCTTTGCTGCTTCTCCTTCTTTGATAGTGGAAGAATATCTTGACGTTTTTAGCCAGGCTCGTCTTGAGGTAAAAGCACTTGAGCCCCAGGTATTGAGTTTGTTACGGGGATTTTTGAGCTTGTATCCCGATTTAATGGGTTCCTCATTTTCGGTGGTGGATCTAGGTTTTGCTAAAGGAGGTATTTTGTATTTTTCTACTGGAAAACTAGTTTTTTCCCGATATTTTAACTGGGGTTTGGGTAAAGCGTGGGACTATTTAGAAAGAAAATTTAAACTTTTGCCGGCAGAAATAATGGAGCTTTTTAACCGGAGCACTGAAGAAGGAGATGTCCCTTACCAGATGGAAGAAGCACTTTCTGAAGTGAGTAAAGATCTGATAACTGAACTCAGGAGATCTTTCTCTTTTTTACAATCTGAGTTTGGTTCAGACCCCGATCAGAGGATTTTTTGGAGTGGAGGAGGAGCACGGATTTCTTTTCTCCGATGGATTTTAGATGAAAATTTACCAGTAAGTGTAGGAAACATTCCACCTCTTGTGGTGAAAAAAGAAGAATTTCCGGCGGAAGTTTATCTCGGTGCTCTGGGAGCATCGCTATGGAGCTGAAGTCAGTTTATCCGGTTAAGATTAATCTTTTACCGCATCAGTACATAACAAAGAGAACTCCTGACTGGGTGCGTTTATTCTTTATAGTGATTTTAATTCTTTTATCTTTTCTTTCCTATTTCTTTTACATTAATCTCGATGTCAAAACTTCATCTTTGGGCGGTGATATAGAATTTCTTGAGTTAAAGTTAGCAAATCTTCAGGAGAGAGAAAAAAGGATAGAAGAAGTGCAGACTCAGATAAATGTGAAAGAAGAAAAAATGAATACTTTGAAACATTTGATTAAAGGTGAACCTGATTGGCTGAAAATTGTATACATCCTGGGAAGATGTATGCCTCGAGACCTCCATTGGGATAGAGTCAGTTTTGACTCTTCTTCTTTTAACTGCCAGGGGCAGGTTTATAGTATTTTTAGCTTGTCTCAGTTTATCTGTTCCCTTGGCCAGTATAGAGATCTTTTCTCTCAGGTTGATTTTGAATCTTTGATTCTTGGAGAAGAGGGAACTTACCATTTTGAGTTGTCAGGGAAACTTGAAACTCCATGAGTCTGGAAAAAAATTGGCCGATTTTTCTTCTGGTCTGGGCAGGAGTGTTAATAGGCTTTTTTTATCTGGTTCTAATTCCCGGGGGGGAGAGGCTGGAAAGATTAAAGGAGGAGAAAAGAAACATGGAAGCTCAGGTGATTGTTCTGGAGAGGAAGGTGAGAAATTCAGAAGGGCTAGAGAAAAAGTTGACCGAGCTCCACGTTGCTGCTTCACTTCTTGAGGAACGGCTACCAGAAGAAAAGGAAGTTTCCAACCTCCTTTTGGTGATTGAAGATTCTGCTCTGCGTTCTGGAGTGGAAGTTCAATCCCTGAAGCCTCAATCTCTTGAAGTGCAAGAAAATTCTGATAAACCTCAATCCGACTACCTCGAGGTGTCATTTGAAAGCGATCTTGTAAGTGACTATTACGG